>NZ_JACJEY010000229.1:0-250 GCF_014164295.1 Pseudoalteromonas sp. SG43-7 | reverse complement strand
AATTTGGCATATTCAAGTTTTTGTTGTGCACTGAGTGTTACTTTTGATTTTCTGGTCATAGTGATACCTTTTGGGTTTAGCTCATTTTACGCTATAAACCTGTCCAGTTTCATTAGACCATTACAGGGTGTGAAGGATCGTTTCCACTTGGAACTTTTTTAAAAGCCTCTTGGCTTTCTTTTGACTGCTTTGGGTGCTTAGAACGGCTTGTGATCCAGCTAAACCCACGCTTCTTGAGCAGTTTGTAAAT
>NZ_JACJEY010000228.1:0-250 GCF_014164295.1 Pseudoalteromonas sp. SG43-7 | reverse complement strand
AATTATATTCAGTTTTACAATTACAAACGTAGGCATTCTACGCTTAATTATATGACGCCACATCAGAAATATAATGAATTAAAAAATGCCGCTTAGAATCTCTACAGAATTTGTTGACCATTACAATGTATTCAAGGTTCGCTTCGCTATTAAACCCACTGTCTGCGGTGAACTTAATCGTTTGTTCGTCTGTTGATTTGTCGGTATTCAATTTATCAAGCTGCTGCTTTAATTGCTTAACTGCTGGCTG
>NZ_JACJEY010000227.1:0-251 GCF_014164295.1 Pseudoalteromonas sp. SG43-7 | reverse complement strand
TGGTTATAATCGGCGGATCTACGCAGCGTGCTTAGGCACACCAGAGCGGGTCATTAGCTCAGTTGGTAGAGCAGTGGACTTTTAATCCATTGGTCGATGGTTCAAGTCCATCATGACCCACCATTTTTTATTCGTTGAATAGTAGAGTGGTTATAATCGGCGGATCTACGCAGCGTGCTTAGGCACACCAGAGCGGGTCATTAGCTCAGTTGGTAGAGCAGTGGACTTTTAATCCATTGGTCGATGGTTCA
>NZ_JACJEY010000226.1:0-251 GCF_014164295.1 Pseudoalteromonas sp. SG43-7 | reverse complement strand
AAGTGCTTTTTACTAGCTTGACTAGGCTTATCGCAAGTTAATACGTCCTTCATCGCCTCCAACTGCCAAGGCATCCACCGTGTACGCTTAGTCACTTAACCATACAACCCAAACGGGTCTTTGTTGTGTGACAGTTTAACTTCGCCAGAAGTTAATATTGAATACTAAAGTAGATACCAATCAACAAACAAAACGTTCATTAAATGGCACTGAATGATACTGCTATCATTCTTTTTTACTTTTGAAAACTC
>NZ_JACJEY010000225.1:0-253 GCF_014164295.1 Pseudoalteromonas sp. SG43-7 | reverse complement strand
GACTACCCAGAAAAGCCATTTGCAGAAATAAGCACAGCAAGAAAATGGGTGGCAGGGTTTGTAGATTGGTACAATAACGAGCATTTGCACAGCGGTATAAAATTTGTCACGCCAAATCAGCGTCATTCAGGTTTAGATAAAGAGATATTAGCCAAGCGTCAGCAGGTAAACGACGCAGCTAAATTGAATAACCCAAGTCGTTGGTCAGGAAAGTCACGAGATTGGTCAATGATAAACGAAGTAAATTTGAATC
>NZ_JACJEY010000224.1:0-255 GCF_014164295.1 Pseudoalteromonas sp. SG43-7 | reverse complement strand
CAACATACGTGGCACAGATTATTACCATTAAGGAATGCAAACATGATAGACACCATTAACCAGCAACTTCAACTACTCAAGTTATCCGGTATAAAGCAAGCACTCAAGCAACAGCTTGAACAGCCAAATCTATATCAAGAGCAAAGCTTTATAGAGCGCGTCAGTTTATTGCTCACTCATGAAATTGATACGCGTGAGCAAAGAAAAATCGACCGGCTAGTGCGACACGCTAAATTCCGCTTACCGGCTCAGTTA
>NZ_JACJEY010000223.1:0-258 GCF_014164295.1 Pseudoalteromonas sp. SG43-7 | reverse complement strand
ACCACTCTACTATTCAACGAATAAAGAATGGTGGGTCATGATGGACTTGAACCATCGACCAATGGATTAAAAGTCCACTGCTCTACCAACTGAGCTAATGACCCGCTCTGATGTGCCTAAGCACGGTGCGTGAATCCGCCGATTATAACCACTCTACTATTCAACGAATAAAGAATGGTGGGTCATGATGGACTTGAACCATCGACCAATGGATTAAAAGTCCACTGCTCTACCAACTGAGCTAATGACCCGCTCTGA
>NZ_JACJEY010000222.1:0-259 GCF_014164295.1 Pseudoalteromonas sp. SG43-7 | reverse complement strand
CTAGTCTCAAGCGCTTTTTACTAGCTTGACTAGGCTTATCGCAAGTTAATACGTCCTTCATCGCCTCCAACTGCCAAGGCATCCACCGTGTACGCTTAGTCACTTAACCATACAACCCAAACGGGCCTTTGTTTTGTGACAGTTTAACTTCGCCAGAAGTTAATATTGAATACTAAAGTAGATACCAATCAACAAACAAAACGTTCATTAAATGGCACTGAATGATACTGCTATCATTCTTTTTTACTTTTGAAAACTC
>NZ_JACJEY010000221.1:0-261 GCF_014164295.1 Pseudoalteromonas sp. SG43-7 | reverse complement strand
AAAGGGGTCAAATCTTGACTTCAGACATCAAACAATCTCGAAGTTTTTCTAATTGCAATTCAACCTTCTTATCTTCAATCATTAATGCATTTAATCTACCGACAGTTTTTGATATCGCCGAATAGTGTTTAACATTAAAAACATCTGCTAATGCCTGCAAATTTAATCCCGTTAAATCTTGGCATAATTTTATAGCAAACCAGCGTGGTAAATTTTTCTCTTTTCGCCCCTTTTTAACCGTTATAATCTCATCAACTTCAA
>NZ_JACJEY010000220.1:0-262 GCF_014164295.1 Pseudoalteromonas sp. SG43-7 | reverse complement strand
ATGGCAGCCCAATGAAAGGCGCTACATTATTGGCTACCTTGCAAGAATTAGGCATTGTACCGTCGTTTAGTCGCCCGTCAGTGAGTAATGATAATCCCTATTCGGAGTCATTATTTAAAACGTTACAATATCGCTCAGACTACCCAGAAAAGCCATTTGCAGAAATAAGCACAGCAAGAAAATGGGTGGCAGGGTTTGTAGATTGGTACAATAACGAGCATTTGCACAGCGGTATAAAATTTGTCACGCCAAATCAGCGTCA
>NZ_JACJEY010000021.1:0-73937 GCF_014164295.1 Pseudoalteromonas sp. SG43-7 | reverse complement strand
AAAATGGTTATAAATTAGCTAAAAATTTACCTGCTTATGCATGGATAAGCACAGGAGAAGTAGAAGAAAATATCAGGCCTTATTTAATTGTTGGCATGGGGGATAGTGGCGAGATAAAAGTATGGCTATCAAATGCACGATCTGACAGAAATAGAACAGGCCGTGTATTACACGAGCTTGGCTCTGGGCAAGCACAGTGGCGTGAGAATAAATGACCAGTTTTAAACGCCTTTTTACAACCAGCCAGAACAAGATGAAAAGAGTGAGCAATGGCAATCACAATTAATAAATGGATATAGATTATGGACAAGCTCATAAAATCACTCATCACACTTGCTTTAACATTATTTGTAATAGGTTGCTCGTCAACAGGAACAATTGATTACATGGTTGCAGGTGTCGGCACCAAAAATGGCAATGCAATTTGGGGCCGCTCAATAGTATTTGATGATGAGTGGGGGATCCCTTCCGGTGCAATAGAATGCTGTTACGCACAAGCTGGTGGTACGGTAAGTGTTTACGATAAAAAATTCCCAGAAAAAGTAGCCGTTGAATGGTTAGATAAGTCAGAAAATAGAATTTACTTTGGTGAAGTGGCAATAGATAAAAATGGTTATAGGTTAGCTAAAAATTTACCTTCATACACAGCGCATACAGGTAAGGTTTTTAAAGATGTAAAACCATATTTAATAGTCGGTATGGGTGAATCAGGTGAGATAAAGGTTTGGATTTCAAATACACCATCAGCGGGGTTTACAGGTCGCGTATTACACGAGCTTGGTTCAGGACAAGCCCAATGGCGTGAGAATAAGTAGTAAAGCCACTACCCTAAGCTTATGTTCTATAAAGTATTCGCAGAGGCAGCCCGTAGCTCATGACCCAGAAGAAGACGCTGAATTCACCACTAAAAACCACAGCTCGCGCTTTGTTATAATCAGCCTGCGCAAGCAGAGCTCAGCACACAATGGCAATCACAATTAATAAATGGATATAGACTATGGACAAACTCATAAAATTACTTATCACACTCGCTTTAATATTATTCGCTGTAGGATGTTCGTCAACAGGTAAAATTGATTACATGCTTGCAGGTGTCGGCACCGAAAATGGCAATGCAATTTGGGGGCGCTCTGTGGTATTTGATGATGAATGGGGAATACCGTCAGGGGCAATTGGGTGCTGCTATGGTGAAACTAGAGCGACGGTAAGTGTTTACGATCAAAAATTCCCAGAAAAAGTAGCCGTTGAATGGTTAGATAAGTCAGAAAATAGAATTTACTTTGGTGAAGTGGTAATAGATAAAAATGGTTATAAGTTTGCAAATAAACTACCTCGATTTAGTTACCATACAGGCGAAGTAGAAACTGATATTTACCCATATTTAATAGTCGGTATGGGTGAATCAGGTGAGATAAAGGTTTGGGTTTCAAATACACCATCCGCTGGGTTTACAGGTCGCGTATTACACGAGCTTGGCTCAGGGCAAGCCCAGTGGCGTGAGAATAAGTAGCAGAGCCACAGCCCTAACATTCTCTAAATTATGAGTAGAGGCGGCCCGTAGCTTTGGCCCACAAAGTGATGCGAGACAAGCTTTATAAAAAGATTATAAGCATCATAGGTGCTTAATATCAGGCATTACTTTGCAACAATGCCTTTTCTGAATCGATTTTAATTTCAACACCACTCCCATTTTAAGATAATCGGATATATAAATAACTTTTAAATTTAAGTATCGAGTCTGAGCCCTGTGTCTTGTTTAATTTTTTCGATCACCATATAAGTGTGGTGCGTACCAACACCCGGTATATCGACTAAATCACCAAGCACTTGACGGTATTCATCCATATCCGAAACCCGAATCTTTAATAGGTAATCATAGCCACCAGCAACCATGTCGCACTCAACCACTTGCTTTATTTTTAAAATATGTTCACGGAACACTTTAAATACCGCAGTATTTGACGTCACTAACGACACTTGCACATGCGCGACTAAGCTTTGATTAAGTTTGGCTTCGCTCAACTTGGCAAAGTAACCTTCGATGTAACCTTCTTGTTCAAGCCGTTTTACTCGATCAAGACACGGGCTGGGACTTAAGTTAACCTGCTTTGCGAGGTTAACATTAGATATTCTGCCGTTTTTTTGCAGAACGTCTAAAATTGCTAAATCGATACGATCGAGCATGCGTAATCTATTCGGACTTGTCATAACAGAATTTTATGCGGATAAGTTTAAGGTATGCCCTGTAAATTATCGTAAAACGCTAAATTTAACCAGCATATTCTGCTGGATTTTAATTAGAATGCACGCATTACGTACATAAAAATCGGGCAGCGAAATTTTTTAGCTGCAAGACTCCATACACCAGAGGGTTGCTTATGTTATTTGACGGCGATTTGACAACAACGTGTCCAATCAGACAAAAAATCCGTGACTTTTATCGCATTGACGAAAATGCTGTAATTGATCATATTTTACCGCTTGCTGAAGTTGGCGTAAAAGCCCGCAGCCGTGCTTGGGAACGTGCTCGCCAGATAGTTCACACTATTCGTCGCGATCAAGATGGTCAAAGCGGTGTTGATGCGCTACTTAATGAGTTCTCTCTCTCTAGTGAAGAAGGCGTGGTATTGATGTGCTTAGCTGAAGCATTACTTCGCGTGCCAGATAAAGCCACTCAAGACACGCTAATTCGCGATAAGTTAGCCAAAGGCGACTGGAGCTCTCACTTAGGCAGCAGCGACTCACTATTCGTTAATGCGTCATCTTGGGGTCTATTAGTGACCGGTAAAATGGTTAACTACACTGATAAAACCAAAGAACAGCAGTTTGGTGTACTGAAAAAAACCATTGGTCGTTTAGGCGAGCCGGTTATTCGTAAGTCAGTAAACTTTGCCATGAAGATCATGGGTAAGCAGTTTGTTATGGGTCGTACAATTAACGAAGCCATCGAACGCGCTGCAGAAAAAGAGCAAAAAGGCTATGTATATTCATACGATATGCTTGGCGAAGGCGCTCGCACCATGAAAGATGCACAGCGTTATTTCAATAGCTATATGAATGCGATTCATGCTATCGGTAAAGCGGCAAATGGCCGTGGCCCAATTAAGAGCCCTGGTATTTCAGTGAAGCTGTCTGCGATTCATCCTCGCTATGAGTTTACTCATAAAGAACGTGTCATGAACGAAATTGTGCCTAAGCTTAAAGAGCTGGCCATGGCAGCTAAAAGCTACAATATTGGCTTTACTGTTGATGCTGAAGAAGCGGATCGTCTTGATATTTCACTTGATGTAATCGAAGCAGTATTTAGTGATGATGACCTAGCTGGTTGGCATGGTTTTGGTTTAGCTGTGCAAGCGTATCAAAAACGCGCAATTTTTGTGATTGAATGGTTAACTGAGCTTGCCAGCCGTGTTGGTCGTAAAATGATGGTGCGTTTAGTTAAAGGTGCCTACTGGGATACCGAAATCAAAACCACACAACAAGATGGTTTAGAGCACTTCCCAGTATTTACTCGTAAGGCAACCACCGACGTATCTTACAAAGCATGTGCTATCAAAATGCTAGAAGCACGTGATGTACTTTATCCACAGTTTGCAACCCACAATGCCTACACTGCGGCAACAATTTTAGAAGTTGCTAAAGGTGATAACCAAGGTTTTGAATTCCAACGCCTGCACGGTATGGGTGAATCATTATTCGACCAAATCGTAACTGAAGAAAAAATTCAGTGTCGTGTTTATGCCCCTGTAGGTCAGCACGAAGATTTATTGGCTTATCTAGTGCGTCGTTTACTTGAAAACGGTGCTAACTCATCGTTTGTTAACGCCATTGTAGATACCACGAAACCTGTTGAATCGTTATTACCGGATCCGGTAGAAACACTGCAAGGTTTGCGTAACAAGTACAACACGCAAATTAAGATGCCGATTGATTTATACGGCGCTGAACGTGCTAACTCAAAAGGTATGGATTTAACCGATATCAATGTGATCACGCCATTCAAGGAAAATCTTGATAACTGGTTTGCAGAGCACCGTATTAGTGAAAGCGATATTCCTGAAGGTTCAATTGCAGTTAAAAACCCAGCCAATCATCAAGAGATCATCGGTCATATCAAGCTACAAAATAGCGATGATATGCTCACTCTACTAAGCAATGCAGAAACCGCCTTTGAATCGTGGTCACAAACGCCAGTTAAAGAGCGCGCAAACCTATTACGCCGTATTGCTGATATTCTAGAACGTCATCACGACGAGCTTGTGGCTATCTGTATCAAAGAAGCCGGCAAAGTAGCACAAGATGGTATTGACGAAGTACGTGAAGCGGTTGATTTTTGTCGTTACTACGCAGCTCGCGCCGAAGAGCTAAGTGAAGATGAGCGCTTTGAAGCCCGTGGTGTGATTTTATGTATCAGTCCATGGAACTTCCCATTAGCAATCTTCTTAGGTCAAGTTGCTGCAGCAATCGTAACTGGTAACACTGTTATTGCTAAACCAGCTGAACAAACTAGCTATATTGCGCTGCGCACTATTGAGCTTATGTTATCTGTTGGTTTACCAGAGCATGTGGTACAGCCTGTTATTGCGCGCGGTAGTGAAGTAGGTAAAACTATTGTTCCTGATGAGCGCATTCAAGCGGTTATGTTCACAGGCTCAACTGAGACCGGTACCATCATTTCACAAACACTTGCTGCACGTAATGATATTCAAGTACCGTTGATTGCCGAAACCGGCGGTCAGAACTGTATGATCGTAGATTCAACAGCATTGCCTGAGCAAGTCGTTGACGATGTGATTAGCTCTGGTTTCCAAAGTGCTGGTCAACGTTGTTCTGCACTGCGTGTATTGTTCATTCAAGAAGATATCGCAGATAGCGTAATTGAAATGATCAAAGGCGCGTTAAAAGAGCTACACATTGGCGATCCATCATTACTATCAACCGATATCGGCCCTGTAATTGATGAAAAAGCCTTGAAGAACTTAAACGAACACGTTGAGTACTTAAAAGGCAACGCAACACTGCATTATGAGTGTGATATTCCAGATAATAGCGAAAACGGAGCGTATTTCTTTGCGCCACGTTTATATGAAATCAAAGATCTATCTGTACTGAAACGTGAAGTATTTGGCCCATGTGTACATATCATTCGCTTTAAAGGCACAGAACTTGATAACGTGATTGACCAAATAAATAACACTGGGTTTGGTTTAACCATGGGTATCCATTCACGCATCGAAGAGCGTTGTGAATACTTAGCAAAAATGTCGCGTGCCGGGAACGTCTACGTTAACCGTAATATGATTGGCGCGATTGTTGGCGTACAACCGTTTGGTGGTCGTGGTTTATCTGGCACCGGACCTAAAGCAGGTGGTCCTAACTACTTAACTCGTTTAGTTAAAGAAAAAGCATCACCTGAAAACGTGCAAATGACTAACTTAACACCAGACGAGCTTGACACTCACCACTATTCAGGTGCTGCTGAGCAAGTCGAGAAGTTAATGGCAAACTCAATGCGTGATGAAAAAATTTGGCGCGCAACCCCACTGAACGATCGTGTTTCAGCGGTACGTCAGTTATTAGCTAAAGTTGCCACAGTCGATATTATTGACGAGTTAGCCGACGATTTAGCATTAACACTTGCCGATGCTCGTGCCCAACTTAATCGCCTTGAAAAGCACATGCGTAAGTTTACTACTTTGCCGGGGCCAACAGGTGAATCAAACACCCTTCACCTTGAAGCGCGTGGCTGTGTTGTATGTTATGCCGATAAGAGTACCTCGTTTAACTTCTGGGCTATTTCGATCATCACCGCACTTGCTGCAGGTAATACCGTGATCACCGTAGCGTCGGAGTTATTCTATGACGAAGCGGTGGCCTTTAAAGATAAGTTTATCTCAACAGGTATTGCTGAAGGGGTATTCCAAGTAGCTAAACCGAATCAGTTACAAGCTATTTTGGCGCACCCTCATTTAGCAGGTGCTGTTGTTGCATCGCGCTCATCACGCTTAGGCTACTTCAGTCAACAGCTAGCGCAACGTAAAGGAGCTATCTTGCCAGTGATCAGTGCTGAGTACTACGACACGCTAATCAAGCGCTTATTAACAGAAAAGACCATTAGTATTGATACAACTGCTTCAGGCGGTAATACATCACTAATGACTTTAGTTGAAGATGACGAGTAGAGTTTAAGTAGATATTAACAAAGGGCGCTAATTAGCGCCCTTTTTACTACTTATCCAGTAAGAATTTTGCTAACTTTGTAGTATGTTATTTATTATGAAGTAAACACATTGAAAATTATCCCAATCGATCAGCTTATACCAGGTATGTTTGTACATAGCGTAACTAAACAAACGGGTAAAATTAAAATCAAAAACCAAGGTTGGGTAAAAACGCAAGCTGGCGTACAGCAACTTATAAAAGCCGGTATCTTAGAAGTTGAAATTGATCCTGATAAAACCATCGTTGAACTCACTCCTACTGCCACAACAAGCGGTATAAAGGTTGAACCGCCTAAACAACGTGATCCTTGGTCTACAACACACAGTGTTGAGCAAGAGATGGACAAAGCATTTAAGCTCTACAGCGAAGCAAAACAACTGCAAAGCAAAGCATTTACCGATATAAAAGCCGGTAACACTATAGATATTACCCCCTTTAAAGAATTAGCTAGCGGCTTTATTGATTCGGTATTTCGTAATCAAGATGCGCTAGCATGCATCACCCGTATGCGTGAAAAAGACGCCTACCTACTAGAACACTCGATCAATGTCTCGATCTTAATCAGTATTTTTGCCAAACACTTAGGTTTTGAACGAGCGCTTATTGAAGAGCTTGCCACCGGTGCGCTATTACATGATATTGGTAAAATTCAGATACCGGATGATATTCTTAATAAGCCGGGTAAGTTAACCGATCAAGAATATAAAGTGATTCAGGATCATGCGCGTTTTAGTAAAGAAATTTTAGAAAAAGCGGGCCTTAAAGGCATTGCCGTCGATATTGCAGGCTTTCATCATGAGCGACTAGATGGCACGGGTTACCCGTTTGGCAAGCGAGCTGATGAAATAAGCCAGTACGTGCGTATGGCATCGATTGTTGATGTCTATGATGCACTTACCGCAGAGCGTGTTTATAAGGCCGGCATGGAGCCAATCAAGGCCTTTAAAATACTCAAAGATGGTTGTCCAGATAGCTTTGATGGCGAGTTACTGACTAAATTTATTCAGTGTATTGGCGTTCATCCAGTTGGCACGTTAGTTAAACTGTCGAGTCAAAAAGTCGGCCTAGTGACCAAAAGCAACCCTAGCAGCCCTCTTAAACCTCAAGTGAAAACTTTTTACAATGCAAAACACGCTCACTATACGCAAGTTCAAGATATAGATCTGGCGCATAACCGAAATCAAGATTCGTTAGAATCCGCCATTAAACCAGCGGATTTCAACATTGATTTAATTAGATTTTTCAAAAATTCAATTTTGCCGTAATGATCACCGAAAACAAAATAGGCCTGCGCGAAGTAGCTATATAATCGTCACTCGGGCCAATCTTGCAGCGCTTTTAAGCTAAATTCATAATCATCAAAACTCAGCACCGTTTGCTCTGGAGTGATCTCTAATACTCTTAAGTCCCCAATGCTATCTCCCTCATATAACTCCCGATTATTGAGCTTTACCCAACGTTTATCAGGTGATGATGAGTAAATATGCGCTTGGTATTTAATTTCTGGCATCAATGCCAACAAAGCATCAGGTAGTAACTCAATCGGCTCAGCATAAGATGAATTTTTAGTGCCTTGCGTTACTTGATGAGATTGGGTGCTTTGAGTATCTTCGATAGCGCGAGCAAAGGCGTTTTTAAGCGCCGTTGGCACAGTTTCAAGTTCTTCATCGCTGACAGTTGCCACAGGCTTTGATTTCTCACTAGTCGGTTCGCCAATAGGCTTCCCCAATACTTTGTATTTACTCATATCGATATTGCTAGCGCTATTGTTAATCATTGGCTGCATTTGCACTGCATTAGGATTATATTGCTGCTGAGGCGCTGCATATACTTGCTGATAACCATTAGGTGTTTGCACCAGCATTGGCTGACCTTGCGGATAAGCTGGTGCAGTATTTACTGGCACTTGCACCCACTGATATTGCCCTGCTGCTTGTTGGTATTGCTGAGGTTGAACAAATTGCGGCTGAGACATCGGCTGCGTGCTGGCAACTTGGGCTGGGCTAGTTTGTACTGGATTTGTTTGCACCGGTATCGATTGCTCAGGCTTCACTGTGGCAGGTACAGGTGTTTTGTCATCAGCAGGCTCCACTGATTGATCCTGAACAGTCGTTACCACTTGTTCAGGGGTATTAAAATGATTTTTTTGTAACCATTTACCAATTGAAAACCCTGCCATTAAGGTCAGTAAAAAAGCAACCAACAAGCCAAGCGAAATCGCAATAAAACGATAACGCTGCAGTTCTTGCTGCTGTTTTAATTGCTCAGCGTTTCTGTCATGTGCTGACGCTTCATCATGTTGTTCTGATTGTTTTAAGGCATCTAATAAATACGACATATATGACCATTAATTAAAGAATAAACGACAAACCAATACCCAGACTGAGCACAGTTAAAAATGCCAACGGATAGAGCCAATTAAACGACGACTGCTGCTCTATACTAACGGAACTTAATGCACTCGGCGGTAACGCTTCTTGTGCTGAGCGCATTACTATATCACTATCAATCATCGTTAGCTGCTTAGAAAAAGCGCCCATTAAACAGCGTTCACATAATAAGTTTACTAAACGCGGAATACCTGCAGTAACTAAGTGAATCGTTTTTAACGCATCATTTGAGAATAGTCCCCGATCACAACCTGCAACATACAAACGATGCTTAACGTAAGCAAAAGTTTGTCCTTCAGTTAACGGTAGTAAATGATAACGAGCAGTGATCCGCTGTGCTAACTGACGCAACTCATTACGCTTTAATAAAGCCTGTAATTCTGGCTGACCAACCAATACTATTTGTAGTAATTTTTTATGGTTTGTTTCTATGTTAGTTAATAAACGAAGCTGTTCTAGCACGTCAGGGGCTAAAAGCTGAGCTTCATCAATAATCAAAATAGTGTGGCCACCTGCTTGATGATTCGCTTCAAGATGCTTTTTAATTGCATCTGTTAAGGTTTTTAACGTCGCATTTTGCTCGTCATAAACAATATGAAATTCATCGCAAATACTCGCTAACAGTTCCAATTGTGACAGTGCTGGATTATGGATCAACGCCACTTGTGTGTTTTCAGGTAACTGCTCTTGCAAACTGCGGGTTAAGGTCGTTTTCCCTGTTCCCACCTCACCGGTTAACAATACAAACCCACCGGCTTCACCTAAGCCATAAGTTAAATGCGCCAACGCTTCTTTATGGCGTTCGCTTAAAAATAAGTACTGTGGATTTGGCGCGATTGAAAACGGTTTCTCTGACAAGCCAAAATAGCTTAAATACACCCTAAATTTCCTTACTGATTAAATCACGGCCTATAATGGCAAAAAAACAGCGTAAGTGAAAACCTTGTTAGCGTTTTATTAGTTAAATAACGTAAAATAGTTTGCACAGTTAATATTCAGGGGAAATTATGCAAGTTTATTTGGTCGGTGGAGCAGTTCGTGATGAGCTATTAGGGCGAATCATCAAAGAACGCGATTATGTGGTGGTCGGTGCAACTCCTGAGCAACTGATCAAACAAGGCTATCAACAAGTTGGTAAAGACTTTCCCGTTTTTTTACACCCAAAAACTAAAGAAGAATACGCACTAGCTCGTACCGAGCGAAAACAAGGCCAAGGTTACACGGGCTTTGTCTGCGAGTTTTCAGCAGATGTTACCTTAGAAGACGACTTACGCCGCCGCGATTTAACCGTTAACGCTATTGCAAAAGCACAAGATGGCAACTTAATTGACCCTTATGGCGGCAAGCAAGATTTAGACAACCGCATTTTGCGCCATGTATCTGACGCATTTAGCGAGGATCCACTACGCATATTACGCGTTGCCCGTTTTGCAGCTCGTTATCATTATCTTGGTTTTACGATTGCCGAAGAAACCCAGCAATTGCTAACACAGATGATCAACCAAGGAGAGTTACAAACACTCACCGCAGAACGCATTTGGCTAGAATGTGAAAAATCATTAACGGATGGCGCATTTGCTGAGTTCTTGAATATTTTAGCGCAGTTAGGCGCGCTTAGTGCAATCAGCCCTGCCTTAGCAGGTAACTGGAGCGATGAGTTATATCAACAACTAAAAAACCGTTACGCTTACGCACAAAGCCAAAATATAACCGATCAGGCATTATTGTTTGTACAAGCCACTGCATCATTGACGCAAGAAGAGATTAAAATTCTCAGTCAAACTATTCGTTTACCAAATGACGTACGCGACTTAGCATTACAACTTAATACCCACCAAGCAACCTTAACTAGCCAAACAATCACCGCAGAGCAACTACTCAGTTGCTGCAATCAACTCGATTTATGGCGCCGCCCTGAACGGTTCGAGGCAGTTCTAAAAGCCGTTGAGATTAACCAAGCAGCATCACTGGCTAATCAAAAATTATTATTAACAGCAACCAAAGCAGCTAAAGCAATTAACCCGCAGCAATTTATTACGCAAGGCATTAAGGGCGCAGCAATAAAAACCGCGCTAGAACAAGCGCGGTTAGAGGTATTTCAGCAGTATTTTTAAACGGCGATGTTACTTTTCATAGCGCACTAAGCGTAAATAAACGAACGACTCTTTATCGTGCAAACTGTTAAGACCTCTGTCAAAGGTGTATACCCAAGCTGAAGTTTTATCGCCAATACCTGATGTACTAGTCCAATAGTTCTCACTTAAATTGCCCAAAAACACGGTCTCATTAATACTAGGGGTTACACAGCTATGTTCTAAAATACTGGCAAGCTCTTTATTATTAGGTACTTGCCAATCTTTATAAGCACCTGTGCGGTCGTTTACCGCAGCTCTTAATGCTTCTTGCCAATTAACTTTCACAATGCTGTTTAAACAGCTATTGGTTGTTAGGTCATAGCTTTGTCCATAACTACAGGTTTGCCACATAAGTCCGGTGATATTATCACTCACCGTACCATCGGTGTGCATTGTAAAACGCGCTGTAGCCGTTGTTTGTGTTACACCTTCATAACAGGTCTGCACAGCCATTGCTGCAGGGCTTGCTAACAATAAGCCAATTAATAATGATTTCATTGTGTTGCTCCTGCGGTTCTGACTAAGCGCACAAACGCGGTATCACTTTTAGGATATGCCAAATCATTGCCGTCGCTCATATCAAAAATATACGCTTGTGATAAGCTAGTCCCATCTACCGCAGTTTGTGAGGTCCAATAAATTAGTCCATCCGCTAATAAGTTACTATTAGGCGTATTAGGAAAGTAATTCTCATCGAGCAATATTGATTGTCCATGCTTGCCATAATTAAGTAGCGTTAATAGCTCTGTGTAGCTAGGTACTCGCCAGTTAGTACCGCCACAGTAATCAAGAGCATTTACTTCATTAACATACACTTGTAAGTTACAATTATTATTACTTGGGCAAGTGCTGTTTGGCGTGCCAAGGCTACTCCCCGTTTGCACACCATCTTCACTAGTTAAATACCAAGTATAATGATTTTGTCCTTCACGCAACGCCGTATTTGGTAAAGTGCCTGTATTAGGGCTTTTTACTTCCCAAATCAAACCCGTAACGTTATCGCGAATACAACTAAAATTAGCGGCGCTATCTAATAATTCATCGGCAAACTGGTTAAGTTTTGTAAAATCAAAAGCCTGCTCACCTTTACCCACTTTCTCGATATGCGAGCCAACCCCACTATCGCGCCCAACAGAAGCATCTTGACGCGGAAAATCAGGACTTGTACAGGCTATTTCTTGGGTGTTGTTGTAGCATTTGCTCATCCCTGTATCATTGATAAGACCAAGCGGTTTAGAATTAACCACAATATCAACACTATCTTTATCAGTGCGACCTTTACTATCAGTCACGGTTACTTCAAAAGTATGGGTGTTGACCGCTTCGGTTGCCGGTGCTGTGAAAGAAGTAATACATTGCTGCTGGTTATCAAGCACCGCTGTGCCAGCTGTTTGCTGCCAGTAGCATTTAAAGGTGTCTGTTACTGTTTCGGAATCTGTAGCATCTAAGGTCACTTTTTCCAGCTCAATAACACTTTGATCAATACCAGCATTAGCAATAATGACTTCACTGGTTTTGTTTAAGGTATGAGAATACTGCGAGCTCGACTCGCCCCCCTCATCATCGACAACCGTTAACAGCCAAGTGATCTGCGTGTTGGTATCAAGTAACGGATGAGTGAAACTAATTGTTGCATTGCTATTACTATCTACAGCGAGCGTTGGCCCTGTAATTTGTTGCCAGTTATAGCTATTAATTTGGCCATTTTCATCCGGATCAACTGAACTGGCGCCACTTAAGGTAATTATATCTTTATAATCTGAAGGCAATGTTTCGGGTGCAGTTTGAGTGACAATGACTTGAGGAAGCTGATTATTTGACTCAATTTCGATCAGCAAGTCATCACTAACTAATTGGCCATCGGTGGTTTGATAACTAACACGCAGTAATAGCTCGCTGTTTGCTTTAATATCAGGGGCAGTAATGGTTTGTAGTGCACCAGTGAGGGGAAAGCCGGCAATAATTGGTCCACTTACTCGCTGCCAGGTAAAGGTACCATCAGCAGGCGACCCTTTGGCCTCAATAGTAAATTCACTTTTTTCAATAATGCGCTGATCATCGCCAGCAAATACGGATGCTGCGACTACGGGATTATCGTTGCCGCCTCCGCCACCACCGCATGCTGTCAATACAGCAAACAACGGTAAAACCATTAAAGGGGATTTCATGCACTGATTCCTCATTTAAAACTGAAATTACGTAGCTTTTATATTAATAGCCACGCCAATCAATAAATTAAGCAACAACAATGCCAGATACAAAAAGAGGATGTTATAAATAGCTATCTTGGTGAATACGGACAAATAACTTTGTGCCTATTTTACTATAATCGACCTTATACTCACGACCATCTAACGCCTGAATGAACAGTAAGCGCTTCTCTTCTCCAAATACGTCAGCACTACCTATGTAAACCATTTCTAAATAGCGCTCTTTAGCTTCACGACGATTTTTTGGCAACTCTTCCTTAAATGGCTCTAAACCATGTTGAGTTACCTTGATTTTTGGGTGTATTTCAGAATTCACGATCACTAAATCGAGTTTTTTATCTTTATGGATTATGGTATTTCTGCCACTTTTAATAAAAGATCTATCTTGACTCATCGCTTCATCCTACTAACTAACGCCTATTTTCAGGCGTCTGTCTCTCTAATTGAGATTCTATAAATACGACTGGGTTATTCCGCCATGCATTTAAGCTATGGCTAAAATCCCAAATACTTCTATCTAATACACTTGCGGGTAACAGTAAATCATATCCTGTTAATTGCCGTAGATGTCGCATCCTATTAGCAAACATGGCTATCAAGCCATTAAAACTGCGACCATTCACAGAAGTGTAATGATTATCTTCAACTAACCATTCTGATGGGCAATTGCCATTTTTGCAATGTTTTTGAATTACTTGCATAAATAAATGCCGTTGTTCGATCAATAATTTACCAGCAATTCTTGGTGCTAATTGTAATAAAAATTCATCAGTGTCATTAAGTTTAATACCTACAGCATTTAACTCAAGCGGTTCAAGTTCTTGTTCTACTTTAGGAATACCACTGCGATTTAGATTTTCTTGCTTCAGACTCCAATAGCCATATTTATGTTGATAAGTAAGTTCTTGTTCTGTAATAACTAAACTGTAATATGGCTCTTGAGTTTTTAAAAAACCAACAAAAATAGCAGCCAAACATAAACTCACTAAAAAAGTTTCGAAAATGCTAATTTCGTCGGGCCGCAGTAAATTAAACAGCATTATAAATATCAGCCCCACCGCACCGACAGTGAGAATTTCGATACCATTGCGCGCACCTTGCGCACGCAATTTTAAAACAGTATTTTTGCGTTTAACCATAACGATAAAAAATAATATAAAAAACGTACATAATTATAGTCCAAATAATCAATTTTCGTATTTTCATACAACGCGGACATTTGCTCGTTAACTTCATAACTCTCTCATATACAAACACAAAACAGGAACAAACAAAAAAATAACTTAACTTTTACGCCTAACCGACAGATTTATGAGATACGCGGCCGCCAATTCACGCTGTAATTTTGTACACTAGAGGCAATTAAATTTCCGGTATTTTTAACAATGTATGCAAAGCAATCTGGCAAAGCGCTATTTCCATTTATTATTACTCTACTTCTGGGGCTATGTGTTTATCTTTATTTACCAAGTAGCCAAGGTGAGCAATCCGACTTCACAGCAAGTGCTACCCAAGTAACCGCTCACACTGTAGCAAGTGAAGAAAATGCAGTCCTCATTGAGGCTATCGGCAGTGCCCGCGCTAATCAAGCAATTTATATAAAAAGCGCACAAAATGATTACGTAACTGACATTTATTTTAAAGACGGTGATTTAGTCAGTAAAGGTCAAAAGCTCGTACAATTGCAATCGCAGCAAGAAGAACTCACCGTTAAAGAACTGGCAATTAACTTACGTGAAGAAAAACGTCAACTTGAACGCTTAACTGAGCTTTCTCGCTCTCAAGCAACCGCAAAGTCATTGCTCGAAGAGCAACTTTCTCGCGTTGATGCAACCGAAGCGCAGTTTGAAAATGCTAAAACTAAATTGGCTGAAATGACTATTTTCGCGCCTTTTTCAGGCATTTTAGGTAAGCGTCAAATCTCCGTAGGTGCTTATGTAAATAACAGCACAATTATTACAAGTTTAGATGACATAAGCATAATTAAAGTCGATTTCAAAGTCCCAGAAAAATACCTTGCGCAATTAAACGTTGGCATGAAAGTAATGACCCAAAATGATGCTTACCCTGAAAAAACCTTTACCGGTAAAGTAACACACGTTAGTGCACGAATTGATTCAATAACCCGCAGTGTTGAAGTCACAGCCAGCTTCGCGAATAAAAGTGGTTTATTACGCCCGGGCATGTTGCTCAATACAGCATTACAACTGAGCTCAAATCAAGCGATGATGGTGCCAGAAAAAGCGGTGATCCCACAACAAGATAAACATTATGTTTTTCAAATTGAAGACGGAATAGCAACCAAAGTAGAGGTTCACGTTGCAGGTCGTCACAATGGCTGGGTTGCCATTGATGAAGGTATTAGTAATGGGCAGCAAATTGTTACTGAAGGAATTATTAAAATTCGCTCAGGCAGCAAAGTTACTGTGAAGGGGTAAACTGTGAAAATTACTGATACCAGTGTCAAACGCCCCGTTTTTGCAATTGTAATTAACCTACTGTTACTAACCTTTGGTTTAGTGGCTTTTTCGATGTTACCGCTGCGCGAATATCCTGATATTGAATCACCAATAGTCAGTGTAAGCACTGAATATACGGGTGCCTCAGCCGAGATCATAGAAACAAAAATAACCCAAGTACTGGAAAACCGTATTTCCGGTATCGAAGGTATTAAAAGCATTAATTCATCAAGTAGAAATGGTCGCTCAAATATTACCATTGAATTTAATATCAGCCGTGATATTGATGCCGCATCAAACGATGTCCGCGAACGTGTAGCGCGCGCACTAGATAGCCTCCCTGAGCAAGTACGCCCGCCAGAAGTATCTAAATCTAACAGTGATGAAAGCCCTATTGCTTGGTTTTTACTCAATAGCGACACGATGGATTCATTGCAACTGTCTGATTATGCACAGCGCTTTATTGTCGACCGTTTAGCTGTGGTAGATGGTGTTTCCAATGTGCGTGTTGGTGGTGAACGTAAATATGCCATGAAAATTTGGCTCAATCGCCAAGCAATGGCTGCTCGTGGCATAACCAGTAGTGACATAGAAAACACCCTACGAACTGAAAATGTTGAGCTACCAGCTGGTGAAATTGAATCTATCGACCGTGATTTTACCGTACGAACAGCGCGTAGTTATAAAGAGCAGCGAGACTTTAAAAACTTGGTAATTAAACGTGGTGACGATGGTTACTTAGTTCGTCTTGGTGAAGTTGCTGATGTAAACTTAGAAGCCGCTGACGATGAAAGCTTATTCCGTGGTAATGGCCGCAACATGGTTGGCCTTGGTATTGTTAAACAAGCTAAGGCCAATACACTTACCGTGGTCGATAATGCTCGTGCTGAACTTGAAAAAATCAAACGTAATCTGCCAGAAGGCACAACTATTCAAGACAGCTATGACTCGTCAATATTTATTAAAGAATCGATTAACGAGGTTTACAGTACCTTGGCTATTTCAATGGCTTTGGTGGTATTAATTATCTTCTTATTTTTAGGGAACATTCGCGCTACCTTGATCCCAGCGGTAACAGTCCCTGTTGCGTTGGTTGGTAGCTTTATGTTCTTACTGGCGATGGGTTATTCAATTAACTTATTGACACTACTGGCGCTGGTGCTAGCAATTGGCTTGGTTGTTGATGACGCGATTGTAATGCTAGAAAACATTCACCGGCGTATCGAACTGGGCGAACCGGCTCTACTAGCTGCCTATCGTGGCGCCCGTGAGGTTGGTTTTGCAATTATAGCCACCACCTTAGTGCTGATCTCGGTGTTTGTGCCTTTGGTATTTATGGATGGCCGTATCGGCGCATTATTTACCGAGTTTGCGATGGCCGTCAGCGCTGCGGTATTCTTCTCAAGCATTACCGCATTAACACTCTCGCCAGCGTTGTGTTCATTAGTACTCAAACCATCCTCAAAAGAGAGTAAATTCAGCCAATGGATGGACCGTATCTTTAGTAAGATTGAGCAAAGTTATAAAAACTCTTTACGCTCAAATATGACGCGTTCAGGTGGTTTAACAATCACCCTACTGCTGGCTGGTTTTGTTAGTTATTTACTGTTCCAACAAATTCCTTCAGAACTTACGCCAAAAGAAGACCGTGGTACTTTCTTTATCATGATGAGTGGCCCTGAAGGGGCAAGTTATGAAAATAACGCCGCCAACATGGCAAAAATTGAAGAACGTTTAATGCCTTATTCCGAAGCGGGCGAACTAAGCCGAGTGCTGGTGCGCGTACCTGGCTGGGGTGGCAGCGGTGGTGTAGCAATTGTTGGTATGGCTGACTGGGATGAACGTAAACGTTCAACTTGGGAAGTAATGGATGAGATCAGTGCAAAAATGACTGAAGTCACCGATGTGCGCGCTTTTGCTATTATGCGCCGTGGTATTGGTGGCGGTGGCTCATCACGGCCCATTGAGTTTGTCCTGCAAGGTAATGATTATGCACAATTAGCTGATTGGCGAGACCGGATCATTGAACGTGCAGAGAAAAACCCAGGACTGGTGCGTATTGACCATGACTACAAAGAAACCTTCCCGCAGTTTTTGATCAGTATCGATAAAAACAAAGCGGCGGATTTAGGGATTTCAGTTTCGGATGTTGGCCGCACCCTTGAAACCATGTTAGGGCAACGCCGTGTTACCACCTTTATTGACCGTGGTGAAGAATACGATGTGATCTTAAAAGGCACCAAAGCTGACTTTGCTGATCCTACTGATATATCAAATATTTACTTAAAATCACGCAGTGGTGAACTGGTTCCTCTAGATAGCTTAATTAGCTTGAAAGAAGAAGCCACTGCATCAAGGCTAAATCGTTACAACCGAATGCGTGCTATTACTTTGAGCGCTAACCTCGCCGATGGTTACACCCTTGAAGAAGCGCTTAACTTTTTAAATAAAGTGGCAATGGAAGAAAACGAAATTGATGGCGCCATTGATTATAAAGGTGAATCGCAATTATATTATGAAGGTGCCTCAGCGATGACGTATGTTTTCATTCTAGCGCTTACTGTTACCTTCTTAGTTTTAGCCGCTCAGTTTGAAAGCTTTATGCACCCCTTTGTGATCATGCTCACTGTGCCACTGGGTTTGATGGGCGCAATGTTTGGTTTATGGGTTGCAGGACTAACCATAAACATTTACAGCCAAATAGGCATTGTAATGCTGATTGGTCTTAGTGCTAAGAACGGTATATTGATTGTCGAATTTACCAATCAATTGCGCGATAAAGGCGTAGAGTTTAGTGAAGCTATTTTACAAGCAGCAACCCAAAGATTGCGACCAATTATTATGACCTCTTTGACTACGGTAATGAGTGCGGTGCCACTAGTGCTAGCCTCAGGCCCTGGTGCAGAGAGCCGTATGGTAATTGGTGTAGTGGTGTTTACTGGCGTTATTGTAGCAACCATACTTACGCTATTTGTTGTTCCTGCGGCGTACTATGCGCTGGCTCGCAATACTCAGTCTCCTGAGTTTTTACAACAAAAGCTCAACCAACAAGAAGCTGAAAGGCCGCTAAAAGAGCTTTAATCTCATCGTAGCGTTGCAAACCCATAGCAACGCTACTTTTCACTTCCACACACTTCCCTACTGTAATTAAATGAAATAATAAACCACCTTGCTCGTTCTTCTGATACGCTAGATCATCCGTGTAATTTAACAGCTTTAAGGAACAACTAATGAGTATAACAAATGAAACAGCAACATTTGGTGGTGGCTGCTTTTGGTGTATTGATGCCGCGTTTAGGCGCGTGAAAGGCGTTTTACAAGTAAGCTCTGGCTATACTGGCGGCAAAACAACTAAGCCTACGTATAAACAAATTTGCACTGGCCTCACCGGCCACGCAGAGGTTGTACAGATTAAGTTTGACAGTAGCCTGATAAGCTACGAAACCTTACTGGCGATGTTTTTTACCCTGCATGATGCCACTCAGCTAAACCGCCAAGGTAATGATATAGGTACCCAATATCGAAGTGTGATTTATTATCATGATAGCGAGCAGCAAGCGCAAACTAATCAATATATTGCAAAATTACAAAGCCAAATACGCGAAGATATCGTCACTGAAGTTAGCCCTGCAACCACTTACTACCCTGCAGAGCAGTATCACCAAGACTACTACAACGAAAACCCTGAGCAACGCTATTGCAGTTTATTGATAGCACCAAAGCTGAAAAAGTTTGAAAAAGACTATAAACAGTTTTTAGTAAACTAAGCAAAGTGCTAAATAAGCATTTTCATCTAAATATAAAAAAGCCCGACAAACAAAGGTGTCGGGCTTTTTTATTTAAGCTAGAACGAGATCAGAACTGGTAGCTTGCGCCAACAAAGAAGCGACGGTCAACTGTATTGTAGTAAAACACTTCGCCAGTTGCATAATCCATACTTGAGTCAACCGCGTTGTATTGCTTATCAAATAAGTTTTCAACACGAGCAGAAAATGAAAGCGCACTGTTAAATTGATAATTTGCAGTTAAGTTCCATAACGTATAAGAACTAAGCTCTGTTACTTTACCTTGACGATCACTACGGTACTGCATATCAAAACCGGCATCAAAATCGCCCCACTGCTTCGCAACAGACCAGTTCACAGTACGTGGTGAAACATAAGTTTGTGCTACACCCGTTTCAGTATTTTCAGCATTTAAATAAGTAAAATTAAACTGATTATCAAAACCAAGTACTGTATTGGCAAAGCTAAACTCAACACCCTCATGGCGTGCTTCATTTATATTTTCTGGCTGCCATTTACCTGCTGCATTAGGTGCCCATGCAATTAGGTTTTCAATATTATTTCTGAATATTGATATATCAAGCTTTGCCTGAGAAAAGTCTAAACTCAAACCTAACTCTTGGTTAGTTGATGTCTCTGGTGCTAAATTTGGATTACCTGGAGATAAAGGGTCAGGAAAATAAAGATCATTAAATGTTGGCGCTTTAAAGCCCGTGCTTTGGCTCAATCTAAGTGTTGCACGCTTATTTAAGTGATAACCAACAGCTGCGGCGTAAGTTGTTTCATTACCAAACTGCTCATCATCATCTAAACGCAATGCTAAATTTGCAATGACTTTATTGTCATCAAAATAGCCCCCAAGAAATGCAGCTTTAGCTACTTTGCTATCCGCTAGATAAGCCTTACCATTGGTATATATTTCATCTTTATACCAATTAAGCCCGCCATTAACGGTTAAAACTTGGCTTGCATTATAACTGCCGTGGTAATCAAATTGTTTACGTTTTGTTTTATAACTATTAGTAACAATCGCACCAGTGTAATCATAGCCTTTGTTGTCAGAATCATCGGTTGCAATAGCAACATTAATTGAGTGCTTATGATCGGTAAAGGATTTATCCCAACCCAGCCCTAGCTGATAATTTTCAAATTCATTATTTTCTACGATACTATCAATAGGCGAGAAAGCATTGTCGTATTGTGCATTACCTTCACTGTATTGACCCAGCGCTTTAAGCTCACCTAACAGCTCATCTGCATAGTAAATATTAAATCCTAAATTTTTGTTCTCATAACCATCTTCATCCGGCGCTACGCCTTGCAATACGTCAAAGCCATCCGTTTTTTCAAACCCAGCATTAAACGACGCTTTAACAGCATCAACTACCGTTGTACCTGCAACTTGATAATTTTGATAAGCATCAGTACCAAATGTTGCATCTAGGCTGACGGATTCCTTTGTACGAGTAATAATATTGATCACACCAGCGAGCGCGTCAGACCCATAAACTGCAGCACGAGAGCCTTTAACAATTTCAATGCGCTCTATTGAATTAAGAGGAATATTACTAATTGATTTATAACCAAGGGTTGCAGAGCCCGTACGTACGCCATCAATCAAAATAAGTGTATGTCGCGAGCTTGAACCGCGAAGTGACACGCCAGAACTTTGTCCAAAGCCACCATTGGAATTTATTTGAAAACCAACTTGGGTTGCTAGTAAACTCGGTAAATCACGGACATTACTTGTTTCAATATCACTGCGCTCAATAACAGTTACACTGGCAAGTACATCAGTAATTGATTGCTCAAATTTATTAGCGGTAACCGTCAGGCGTTCAATTGATTGCTCTGCAGACACAGAAAAAGACAACGCAGCGGCAATTGCTACGCCTAGAGTAGATTTGTTTAACATGATATCCCCTGACCCGCGCCCACCGCACAAGTGATAGTAAATTGGCTTCAAGGCCGGTCTCCGGACTTAACATAACTCGCTAATAAATTTAGCTAAAAGTATGTATCACCGTTGCGGGGGCAGTGTTGGACTTCGTTTATATCCTATAAACGCCACCAACTTCCCGATTATCTTGCCGTACTTAATCAACAACCTTGGAAAGTAACCACAAGCACCTTGAAAATAGGCCGCTATTGTGATTATTTTAAGCACAAAAGTCAATGGACGGCTATACATCTAAATACTCTAGGTTCTAGGAATAATCATAAGTTCTAAACTAAAAAAGCCAAACTACATTGCTGCAATTTGGCTTTTTCTAGCACCTAGAAACCTAGCTCCTAGCTTTCTAATCTCTAAAGTTTTTAAACTGAAATGGTTGCCCTAAATCAGCACTGCGTACTACTTGCATGGCTTCTTGTAGGTCATCACGTTTTTTGCCCGTTACACGTACTTCTTCGCCTTGGATCGCGGCTTGTACTTTCACTTTAGAGTCTTTAATGGCTTTAACTACTTTTTTAGCCATATCTTTTTCGATACCTTGCTTTAGCGCAACATTACGGTAAACATTTTTTCCCGCACGTGAAATATCTTGCAGCTCTAAACTTGATACGTCCATACCGCGTTTTGATATTTTGCTCGCTAAAATATCAAACAACTGCATAACCTGTGAATCAGCTTCTGCTTTTAGTTTAATGGTTTTATCATTAAGCTCTATTGACGCATCAACGCCTCTAAAATCAAAGCGAGTTTCTAGCTCACGGTTGGCATTATCAACAGCATTTTTTGCTTCGTTCATTTCGACTTCCGAAACAATGTCAAATGAAGGCATAAGTCTCTCCTAGCAAGATATTTTTAATTCAAATTTATATTGTCGATAATTATACTATATAAATTTTATAAATCTTTACACTTTTCTATGCTTTGTTCAGCTGCGATACGAAATTTGTTTGATATACTACGGCTCTATTTTTAAACGATTTAGGATTTTTCGTGACTCGGCGTGTTTATCAAACCCTATTTTTAATCAGTATTCTGGTATTTACCTTTTTGTTTGCCCGCGATTTTAGGGGCGTTGGGGTATCGTCACTGCCTCACCTAGATAAGTTAGTACATTTTACTATTTTCTTTGTTCTGGCAGCCGTCATGGTCAGAGCATTCAAGCTACCTGTATTCGTTCACCTCGTGTTATTAGCATTTTATGGCATTGCTATTGAGCTAATGCAAAGCACAATCCCTTATCGTAGCGCCTCTGTTGCTGATGTTGTTGCTGACTTTTCTGGGGCTGCTAGTTTCTTTTTGTTGTTCGGTATTTATTCTCGTTTTAAAAAGAATCAAAATGGCTAATATATTCGTCGTTGGCGATGGTGCCATTGGGCTGCTCTATAGCCATTATTTGAGTCAACAGCACAGGGTCACCCTACTTACCAAGCATGCTATTGACGAACCTCGTTTTTATCAACAAGCAAACGCGCCAAAACAAACAATTAATTGCCAACTGACAAACCTGACTCAATTATCCGAGCACGGCCAAGTCGATGTTATTATTTTTACTGTTAAAGCATATCAAGTTGCCACCGCATTTAGGCAACTAAAGCCTTTTTTAAGCGCTCAATGCCAATTGATTTTATCTCACAATGGCATGGGTAATGTAGATGAAATAAATAGCGAACTTACAAAACAACAAGGACTATATTTTTTAACAACACGTTTAGCGGGCTACAAAGATACACCTTTTAGTGTGTTGCATACTGGTATCGGGAGCAGCATTTTAGGTGATTGTAACCAGCAAGCAAAAACACAACTCGCTGAAGTTAAAAATCTACTAAACGCTATTCCTGAATTAACAACCACAAATAATATACAACAATTACGCTTTGAAAAATTACTCGTTAATATAGCCATTAATCCACTCAGTGCGCTGCACAATGTGAAAAATGGCGCACTGACTGCACCGCAGTTTAGTGGCATAATTTTAAATATCTTAAACGAAGCGTGTACCGTAGCAAATAAACTAGGTATTAATGTGCGACTTGCTGAAGCATTAGCGAACGCCTATCAAGTGATGAGTGATACCAAAAACAATTACTCATCAATGCATCAAGATATCGCCCATAATCGCATCACAGAAATTGACGCGATGTGCGGTTATATTTGCCAAAAAGGTAATCAACTCGGTATTAATACCCCTCACAATCAATCTTTACTCGATGCTATCAGACATAAAAAAAGCGCGATTTAACTCGCGCTTGTTATTAATAACTATCAACCTTACGGGCGATAAACTTTAACATTGGCAAAGCCATTTTCATGTAAAATAAGCGCCTGTAGCTGACTCATTACACCTTTAGTGCAATATAAGTAGTAGTCTTTGTCTTGCGGTAGGTCTGCAAATTTGGTCGCTAAGCGGAAAAATGGCAAATGCACAACTTCTATCCCATCAATTTCAAGCGGTGCTGCATCTTCTTCTTCCGGCGAGCGAATATCAACAACAACTGCATCAGCTGGTAAATCAGAAACTGACTCGGCCTCTTTTAGCTCTTGTTTAGCTTCAACGTCAATGTCACGAATATCCATAATACGTGCGTTTTCAATAACAGTATTGAGCACATCAAAATCAAACTTTTGCTCTTCAGCTTCTACTACGGCAATTTTAGCTTTAACTGTAGGCTTTTTAGAAATCACACCACAGTATTCCGGCATAGTTTCGGCCATTTCTGCGGTGCCAATTTTACGAGCGATGTTTATAATTTCTTGTTTGTCGTGTTGGATCAGCGGGCGTAATATAAGCGTTTCGGTAACACGGTCAATCACACTTAAGTTGGCTAATGTTTGACTTGAAACTTGGCCTAGACTCTCACCGGTAACGAGCGCTTGAATCCCCATTTTTTCAGCTATTTGGCTGCCTGCACGCATCATCATACGTTTGAGGACTACACCCATTTGACTGTTTTCAACATTTTCTAAAATTTCGGCAACAACGGGGTCAAAGTCAACACTGATAAATTTAACTTTATGGGTTGAGCTAAACTGCTTCCAAATATAATAGCTGGCTTGTTTAACGCCGATTTCGTGGGCCGCACCACCTAGATTAAAGAACAAAAAGTGGGTACGAGCGCCTTTACGGATCATTTGATAACTAGCAACGCCCGAGTCAAATCCACCTGACATTAACGACAAGACATCTTCTTGCGTTGGTAATGGGAAACCGGCCATACCATGATGGGTGTGCGTTACGACGTAAGCTTTATCATCTTTAATTTCAAGACGAATAGTTACTTCAGGATTTTTCAGTCTTACGCTGGCACCATCGACGTGCTGATTTAAACCACCACCCACATAACGCTCTACATCGGTAGAGGTGAAATCATGCTTACCTTGGCGCTTACAACGTACACAGAATGTTTTGCCCACGACGGTGTGGCCAACCATATCTAACGCTTTTTCGTAAATATCGTGCAGGTTTTCGTAGTTAGTTTCGGTCACTTCAATAAACTGCACAATACCAGGGATCCGTTGTAAGCCATCGATAAAATCAAGGCGCATTTGTGCGTCATCTGATTTAGTTACGACGGATATATTGTCCCAGTTATTTTGTACTTGTACTTTTTCGTCAAGCTTGCGTAACACAATTTTAATGTTGTTTTCTAACAACTTAGTAAAGCGTTTACGCACAGAGCGGCTTTTAATGGCTATTTCAGGATGGAGTTTGACGATAAATTTAAGCATAGTTTACTCGTTAGACAATATTTAGGATTCACGCACCCACGTGTTGGGCGCGCGATTATAACAAAAAATCTAACGTCTAGGAAATAAACAACCGCTGCGTTTAATTAAACAGGCTCTGCTTGTGCCGCTAATTTACTGTATTTTTCGCGTAACAAGTTAATTTTTGGGATACTTTGCTCGGTACCAAATGCTTTAAAAAGCGCTAACACTTTTAAAATACCATTATAAATATCTTGCTGCATTAACTCACCGCTTAACCGTCTGGCTTTAATGTAAGGAGTCCAAAAACTGACGGTGATTTTTAGCATATGAGCAAGTTCAACGGTATCTTCATCATCAATTGCGATCATCCCACCTTCACGCAGGCCAATCACAATTTCGCGCACTTGACTTAACAAAGCCTCTTGAAACTCAATATAATCTTTTTTCAGTACTTCGTCGCGAGATAAAATGTCACCCAAATTGTCATAGAAAAAATGAAAACGCCACATCAACTCAAACAAAGCATCAAGATACCCAGTTAAGTGTGTTAGTGCTTCATCCTGCTTTTCCATTGGCACAAATTGAGTGTGTAAATGCTTACTATATAATGCAAAAATATGGCGAATAATGTCTTCTTTATTTTTAAAGTGATAATAAAGATTACCGGGACTGATGCCCATATGTGAAGCGATATGGTTGGTTGTGACCGCACGCTCGCCATGTTGGTTAAATAGCATTATGCTGGTTGTAATTATTTTATCCTTGGTACTCATATCCTGCTACTCTGATTATTTTTATTAGAGTAAATGCCCATAATTCACTCAGTATTATTAGCCGCGCAGTATATACAAATATAATCCAATAAAATACCACCTTGAAAATTTCTAATCCATAATTCGTAGTTATTGTTTCTTATTGAAATAAACTCATTTACAAATGAAAATATGCAGTCGCAATTTGCAGGCTGATCTGGACAACAAAGACTGTTAATATAACCCTCAAAATAACACTAAGATGATATTTATGAAAGTCACCGCAATTTATCCTGGCACCTTTGATCCATTAACAAATGGACACACAGATCTGATCCAGCGGGCAGCTAAAATGTTTGATACTGTAATTGTTGCAGTTGCTCACAATCCTAGTAAAAAACCCTGCTTTAGCCTGGATGAGCGGGTAGCAATTGCCAATAGTTTACTCACTCATTTAGATAACGTCAGTGTTATTGGCTTTTCTGGATTACTAGCTGATTTAGCACGCGATCATAGTGCGAATGTACTGATCCGCGGTATTCGTGCGGTGTCTGACTTTGATTATGAGTTTCAGCTTGCCAATATGAATCGTCGTTTAAATCCTGATTTAGAGAGTGTTTTTTTAACCCCAGCTGAAAAGAACTCATTTATCTCTTCAACCCTAGTTAAAGAAGTCGCGCGTCATAAAGGCGATGTCAGTGAGTTTGTACACCCTATTGTAGTAAAAGCATTACAGGAAAAGTTACACGGATGAAGTTAAATATCTATTTAAGCACCCTTGTTGTGATTGCCACACCCGCGTTTGCATCACCTTGGATTGAAAGTGACGACCCTTTATTACGAGCCTCAATTGAGATGCTCTTTAACCAAGGCGTGATTAAACAACCGATCAATAGTTATCCCTTGATGTGGCAAGGCATTGCCAGAGATTTAAATACAATTGAAAGCAGCAGTTTATCAACACAAAGTCGATTTGCTTATCAACACGTAAAACATGCCTTAGAGAACGCTAAACAAGGCAGTAGCTCTGGTGTGAGGCTTAACTACAATAGTGAGCCGGCTTTGCAACAAAGCTTTGGCAAACGCGATCAACAAAAAAGTGGCATTAATAGCTATGGCTCTATCACTGGCGACCGTGTTAGCGCCAAAGTAAGTGTTAATTACGCTGATCAGGCACTTGATGATGAACACATAAACTATCATGGCAGCTACTTAGCAGTATTAATGGGCAATTGGTCTGTTAGCGCCGAACAAGTAAGCCATTGGTGGGGGCCAGGTAACGACAATGCATTACTACTGTCGAATAATGCCGCACCAATGAAAGGGCTAAGAATTAACCGTGCTAACACCCAATATGTCGGCCCAAGCTGGCTATCATTCATTGGTAACTGGCAGTTGACTGGTATTTACGCAAAACAAAAACCACATTTAAGTAATGGTGAAAAAGGCGACTACTGGGCTATGCGCTTTGCCAGCACACCACTACCAGGACTTGAGGTTGCATTTAGCTCAGCGGGCTCTGACTATTTAACCAATACAGAAGTAAATCCTAATACGCTGGAAGTAATAACAAATAAGCAACGCTTAACAAGCTTAGATGCCAAATACTCAACTACTATAGCAGAGCAACCGATTGCATTTTACACCGAGATAATGGGAAAAAATGACAGTGGCTTAGCGCCAAGTGATGCTTTTTATACAATTGGCGTTGAGAGCTTTTTTGGCGGCCAAGAGCAATTACTAAAAACCTATTTTGAATATTCAAATACACAACAAGATTGTACAGCCCAACTTAGTTGTGACGATGCTAATGAAGCATTTATTAATTATGCCCAAGCCTATAATCATAAAGATCGGTTAATTGGCTCTGCAACACCACAGCAAAGTAAATCAGCAGTATTAGGTGCGCATTATCATACTATGAACGGTTATGGCGGCTATGCGAAGTTACGTTGGTTTAAAACTGACATCACCGACTTGACCCAAGTCGCCGAAACGTTTGAACGCTTACAATTAGAGCTTGGTTATCAGCAGGCTATTTTTAGTGGTTTATGGAAGATCAGTGGTTCTGTGTATAAAGACGAATTTGCTAACGAGTCTGAAAGTAATAGCGCATTAAAAACCAGTTGGGAATATCGATTTTAAGCTTTTGGCGAGGCTTCTGGTTTTAGTAAGCCTCGCAATCGATTATAACCACGTACCAAGCCAAGAAAATCCTTATTGCACAGCAGTGCAATAATCATCATCACATCCATCACGTTAACCGTGGCAGAGTAAAAATACCAAAACCACCACGGTTCATAATGCGCAAAAAGTGCTATGTCTACATACATAGCAATAAACAACAGCATGTTAACACTAAAACCAACTACTATATAAAGCTTAGCTGGATAGCTTCGTATCGATTTCCTGCTAGTAAAAAATAGAATTATAGCTAATGTAATAAAATCCAAGAAAGCCCAAACTAAATATCCTATAAAGTTAGAAGTTATCTCAACACCTATTGAGCTATTAAGTAAAGGATCAGCAATCAAGTAAGAAAAAAATATAATAAATGACAGCCACATTATAGTGGCATCATTATTTGGCTTCGAAGATTTCTTTACTAAATTATATAAAAAAGCCATTAAAAAGCCCCACATGATCAGTGAAGCTAAATAAACATTAAAGTATTGCTCTAATAGATCCATAGCTTACTCTATTTTATGACAGTCATGTAAATACGGCTTATTAACTTTGCTAAGAACGATTCGCAGGAATAAAAAATCTTTTTCAGTCACCAGTACAAATATCATCGATAAATCAACAATATTTACGCCGTAGGAATAAACCATCCACAGCCACCATGGCTCATTATTGTGCAGGATGTAAATATCATAATGAATTATAAGCATTAAGAAAGAATTAAGTATCAAACCAAGCAAAATGTAATATAGCGCGGTGAACCGCTGTCTTTTAAAATATCGAAACCATACAAATATTACAGCGATGGTGAGTAGGTCATAGATAAGCCAATTTAGATAGTTTGAATAGGATAAACGATAAAAATCACTAATTATATAAGAAAAGGCCATCATAAAAGATAGCTGAACGATAGCTTTGTCAGGGTTATTAAGTCTAGCAACAAGGTTAAATAAGAAGGCCATTAAAAAACCCCACTCGATAAACACACCGATATAAGGGCCGATAGTATCGTTAATAAACATAACAGCTAAGCAGTATGCTTTACTTGTTGTCCTTTAAATAACGCTTTAATTCCATTTTTAAGCTTAATCAATCCTAAAATGTCACGATCGACAATTAAGGCTACTATCATTGTAAAATCAACAATGTTCACACCAAAAGAATATACATCCCAAAGGATCCAATAAGTTGAATTTTCATACACATGAAGGTCTAAATACACAGCAACAAATAGTAGAATATTTATTGATAAACCACAGACTAGATAAGTAAATGACACTGTTGTTTTTTTTATTAGGTGGTAGCTTATACCTAAACAGAGTAAGGTCACTAAATCATATATGGCCCAATGAATATATGTCACAGTAGTAAAAGATAACCACGTAAAGAAATGATCTCCAGTCATATAGGAGACCATCATTATAAATGAACTTATTAATAGCGTAGTTTTTCTTTTAACATCAATTGAATATATGAAGATATTAAAAAAAAATGCCATTAAAAAACCCCAAGCACTCAATGCTGAAAGGGAGAAAAAACCAAATTGTTCAGTTAAAAACATTTCGCTCCTATTGAGGTTTTTTATCTCGAGGAAAAATCACTCCACCACCACGTTGAATTTCAGCTTCGCCTTTTGATGCTAACAAAGCCTCATTAGATATAGACACTGTATCAGATTGTAGGGTTTTATTACTAGCGCTTTGTTCAAGAGCTGGCTTTGATTGTTGCATATTATTGTATGCTTGCATTTGTAATTGGCTGTTAGCTGTAACTTGCATAAGATTAATCCTTTCAATAAATGTTGAATAAATGACTTATTAAATAAGCCACTGTTTTTAACGCTCTGATAACTGCTTGGCGCTTTTAAAGATGAACTCACGCTGAGCCATCTTACATCTAGTAATAAGCAATTACTGATCCAACATTTTAAAAACGATCTTTTTTGATCTTTTATTTGCTACAGCGCATCCCACACAACAGGTCATACCAGATATGATAAGGCATAAAAAAACGCACAGGGATAACCGTACGTTTTTTATATCCAGGGATTTTAAGCTACATTTTTACACGGGATCTCCGCGTTCCGACTTTGCTTCAAAATAAATTCCATCGCGACTTCGTCACAATTGTCTCTGCGCAAACACAGTTCACAATCTTTCATCACCTTTTCCGGTAAGCTGTCTTTAGTACAGAATGTGAAACCTTGTTTTTCAAAGAAATCAGGTACTCGCGTCAAAACAATGATGCGATTGAGTGCCAATTTTTTGGCTTTAACTAATAAATGTTCAACTAACTGACGACCTTGCCCAGTAATACCGGTTTCAGGATCTATCCCTAAAGAACGAATTTCAGCAAGACCAGTATCATAAATATACAGTGATGCGCAGCCCGCGACTTCTCCAGCAACTTCGGTAACCGCAAACTCATTGATTGAATGTACCATGTCGCTTTTAGCACGTGGTAAATTTTCACCTACCGTAGCCCAGTGCTGGATCAATTTAGCAATTGACTCTACATCGTCAAGATTAGCGTCACGAACTGTTATTTGCTGTTTTTTTTTGGCATCTTTAACTGCAACTGTAACTTGCTCTAAAGATGTACCACCAAGTGCTTGGCGCGCTTTTATACATGCGTCTATCTCTAGTACAGCATATACGTCCTGTGCAAAAATACTATGCACAGATTGGAATTGTTCTAAACTTAAATCTTCTAAGTTATTCCCTTGTGCGATAGCCATTTGTACCAACATACCAACAATATGATGACCTTCCCTAAAAGGGATCCCTTTGGCGACTAAATAGTCAGCAAGCTCTGTAGCGTTGGAGTGCCCGCCTTTCGCAGCAGCTAGCGTTCGCTCGCCATTTACTTTTATACCTTTGATACACGCTTGCGCCATATGAATACAAGCTAGCCACGTTGGCATGGCATCAAATAAGCCTTCTTTATCTTCTTGCATATCTTTATTATAAGCAAGTGGCAGTGCTTTTAACGTCATCATCATGGCACTAAAGGCACCAAATACACGCCCTGTTTTGCCGCGAATAAGCTCTAGCGCATCGGGATTCTTCTTTTGTGGCATCAATGATGAACCAGAGGTGACATTATCTGCTAACTCAATGAAACCCGCTTCACCCGAATTATAAAAGATCAAATCTTCTGACATACGCGATAAATGGATCATAGAGATTGATGCACAGCTTAATAGCTCAACCACAAAGTCACGATCTGATACGGCGTCTAAACTATTTTTAGTCGCAGCGGTAAAACCTAACCCCACGGCAAGTGCTTGCCGATCAATTGGGTACGCAGTACCGGCAAGTGCCCCACTGCCCAAAGGGCAAAAATTCATTCGCGCTTTAGCATCTGCTAAACGGCTTTCATCACGTTCGATCATTTCCACGTAAGCCATACACCAATGACTAAACAACAATGGCTGAGCACGTTGTAAATGGGTATAACCAGGTAAGATAGTGCCCAGCTCACGTTCAGCTAAAGCGATAAACTCACCTTTTAACTGACCAAGCGCCGTAAGTATGTGAGCGGCGGTATCACGACACCATAAGCGAAAGTCAGTAGCGACCTGATCGTTACGACTACGTCCGGTGTGTAATTTTTTAGCTAAGTCCCCCACTTTTTCGATCAATGCAGCTTCAACATGTGAGTGAATATCTTCAGCTCCTGACGTTGCCACTGCTTGTGGATCAGCTTTTACTTCGTCGAGTAATTCATATAATGCAGCGACTAACTTTTTGTGTTCGTCACTACTTAATACATCAACCTGCTTAAGGGCACCTGCCCACGCTACAGAGCCAACTATATCTTGCTCTGCGAGTTGATAATCGAAGGGAAGTGAGTCGTTAAATTGTTTAAACGCCTCATCTGGACCCGTAGAAAAACGTCCGCCCCATAATGCCATGAAATCTCTCCAAACCCTGAAACTGCCCCGCCTTATTGTTACGGGGCTGTAGTAAAATTACTTCTTCGCTAGTGCTGAAATTCTGCTTGAAAGCGAGAATAAACGAATAAAGCCTTCAGCATGCGATTGGTCGTAAACATCATCTGCACCAAACGTTGCAAAATCTTCGCTGTATAAGCTATTAGGTGATTTTTTCTGAACCGCTGTTACCTGGCCTTTATAAAGCTTAAGAATAACTTCGCCAGTAGCAACTGTTGATAACGCTTCTGCGCCCGCTAAGATTGAATCTTTAAGTGGTGTAAACCAACGACCGTCATAGACTAAATGTGAAAACTCGCCGCCCAGTACTTCTTTCCATTTGCGGCTTGCTTTATCAAGTACTAACTCATCAATCGCTTGTAATGCCGCCATGATCACTGTGCCACCAGGGGTTTCATAACAGCCACGGGATTTCATGCCCACTAAACGGTTTTCAACGATATCAACACGACCAACACCATGCGGGGATGCAATATCATTAAGTTTAACTAGACAGTCATACGGTTTAAGCTGCTCGCCATTGACAGCAACAACTTCACCTTCAACCACGTTTAAGGTAACAAATTCAGGCTCATTGGGTGCTTGCTCTGGTGAGCTAGTCCAAGTCCACACTTGCTCACTTGGTTGACACCACGGATCTTCAAGCTCGCCACCTTCGTGAGAAATATGCCATGCGTTTGCATCACGGCTGTAGATTTTAGTTGCCGATGCAGAACATGGAATATTACGCTCTGCCAAGTAATCAAGTAATGACTCACGGCTTGATAAGTCCCACTCACGCCATGGCGCAATAACTTGAAGATCAGGCGCAAGGGCCGCAAAACAAGATTCAAAGCGCACTTGGTCATTACCTTTACCTGTACAACCATGAGAAAGTGCATCAGCGCCTACTTTACGAGCAATCTCAACTTGCGCTTTAGCAATAATAGGACGTGCCATTGACGTACCTAATAAATAAGTACCTTCGTAAATTGAACCGGTTTTTAACGTTGGGTAAATATAATCACTTACCATTTCGTCTTTTAAGTCAACTACATAACATTCAGAAGCACCAGATGCGATCGCTTTTGCTTCAACGCCTTCAAGTTCTTCAGCACCTTGACCTACATCGGCCACAAACGCGATAACTTCACAACCGTAGTTTTCTTTTAACCATGGCACGATGGCTGACGTATCTAAACCACCAGAATAGGCTAATACAACTTTTTTAATAGAACTCATTGGTGATACCTTACACAAAATTTGGATTTAATAATGAAACAAGCAATGCGTTTTGCGCATGCATACGGTTTTCTGCTTGTTGTATAATTTTTGACGCCGGACCATCCATTACCTCAGAAGTAATTTCAAATTCACGGTGTGCTGGCTGGCAATGCAGTACAGTGTCAGCCCCAGTCTGTTTAAGCAACGCCGCATTTAATTGATACGGCATGTACTTTTCTTTTACTTGTTCAAGTGGCGTATCATCGCCCATTGATACCCATGTATCGGCATACACTGCGTTAGCGCCTACAGCCGCTTCAACACGATCACTCACCATCACTGATGCACCATTCATTGCGGCAATTTGCTCAGCCTGCTTTAAAATTTGCGAGTCTGGTGAACTGCCTTTAGGGCATACGGCAACAAAATCGGTGCCTAAAGTAGCCGCAAGTAACATCAGTGAATGCGTTACGTTGTTGCCTTCACCTAAATAAGCTAATTTTAGCTGGCTTACATCGCCATATACTTCTTGCAGTGTTAGAAAGTCAGCAAGTGCTTGGCATGGATGATATAAATCGCACAAACTGTTGACCACAGGTACGCTTGAAAATTCAGCAAGTGTGGTTAATGTTTTATGCTGATATACCCGCGCCACAATACCGTCAGCCCAACTGGCAATGTTCAATGCAAAGTCTTTTACTGATTCACGTGCGCCCATGGCGCCATTTTGTGAATCAAGATACACCGCATGTCCACCTAACTTATTAATACCTATATCAAATGATAAACGCGTACGTAAGCTTGGTTTTTCAAATAAAGTAACCACCGATTTGCCAGCCAGTGCTTGACTAAAATCAGCTGGGTTAGCTTTAATTTTTTGCGCTAAGTTAAGTAATTTAAGTGCGCCTTGTTGGTCTAACTCTAGACCCGATAAAAAATGATTAAACATATAAAACCTATGGTGTAATTTTTGTTCCGACGTGCTCACCCGCGAGTAGAGCAATTAAGTTTTCTGGCTTTTGCCAGCTCGAAATGTAAACGCCACGTCGTAAGTGCTGGGCAGCAAGAAGGCTGGTCTTAACTTTGACCTCCATCCCACCCAAAATTACTCCTTCTGCAATTAAAGTATTGATCTGGTTTGTGTCAAGTTGATGTAACGGCCGTTTATTTGCATCAAGTACAGCTTCTACATCAGTCATAAAAATAATTTCCGCATTAAGCTCTTTAGCTATTGCCGCCGCCGCTTCATCAGCGTTTACGTTATACCAAAGGCCATCTTCACCAAAACCGATAGAGCTGACCAGAGGTAAACGACCAAGTTTTAATAACTCCGGTATCACACTTTGCACACCGCCGTCACAATTACCAACTTGACCAAGCGCTTTGAGTTTTTGTGACGAAATAATGCCCGCTTCGTATAAACTAAGCCCGACCGGTTTATGACCTGCGATAATTGCTTGGCTCATTAATTGTTTATTAGCACACCCCGCAAGCGCGCCAACAATATAAGGCATTTGCTCTTTTGGACTGATGCGTAAACCTTGATGTTTCGCACTAGCAAAACCAGCCTCAGTCAACCAATTATCAACTAGTGAACCGCCACCATGAACGATGACAAATTGTGCTTGAGTTTGCGATGCAAGCGCCTCAAATAACGCTTTAGCCGCGTCTTCTGTATTGAGTACTGCACCACCGAGTTTAATGACCCATGTTTGCATTACTAACTACCCTTTTAAACCTGTACTATGGGCAATACCCATGGCTAAATTAATGCACTGCAATGCTTGCCCTGCAGCACCTTTTAATAAGTTATCAATAGCTGCCATCACAATTAGCTGCGTACCTTGCTGCTGCCATGCAATATCAACGTAAGGCTGCTTTGCAACTCCTTTAATTGATGGCATTTTATTACCAAGCAATCTGATCAGTGGCTCATCAGCAAGCACTTGATAAGCTTGTGTAACTTGCTCTGGTGTAACTCCAGGTTTCAATTGCACATAAATAGTTTCTAAAATACCGCGTGGAAAATTACCTAAATGCGGCGTAAATAGCACCTTGTGACCTAAATGCTGCTCAATCTCAGGACTGTGTCTATGATTAAACAATCCATAAGGTGCTAACGACACTTCACAAAAATGCGTGGCTACACTAGCTTTACGCCCCGCACCGGTTACACCCGATACAGCATTAATAATAATGGTTTGCTCGGCTAATAAGCCGGCTTGTTGCAATGGTTTTAACGCATTCAGCGCTGCTGTTGGATAGCAACCAGCCACAGCGACTAACTGCGCCTTGGCGATTGCTTCACTATTCCATTCAGCCAATCCGTAAGCCGCTTCACTTAGTAATTCCGTATGTTGATGCGCAAAACCATAATAGGTTTGATAATCTTCATTACTGCTTAAACGGTAGCCACCCGATAAATCAAATACTTTTTTGCCCATGCTTAAAAAACGTGGCGCTAAGTCAACACTCACTTTATGATCAGTACACAAACATACAAAATCGGCCGACTTTTCAATATCGTTATAAGCGCTATCACTAAGAGGCAATAAAGGAGAATCAAGCAAACCTAAATGCTCAGGATACAAGTCACTTAATAATTTACCCTTATCTAAGCTTTGCTCAGATACATAGCAACCAGCTAAGGTTAATTGCGGGTGTTTTACTACCAAACTTGCTAATTCTGCGCCGCTATAGCCACTTGCGCCAATAATCACTACTTTCATTCGTTACTCTTTTTGGTTTTTTGTTACTACATATATATTCAAATCGGGTTTAACAGTGCATAAAACACTATTTTATGAATGAAATCTGGTTATCGTCGTTTTATATTCATTGCGTCGCTTTAATATATTTATGCTTAAAAAGTGAATTGATATTCATCATAAATACTTTTATATTGTTATGCAATTAGATTGAATACTTATTTTGGATTTTTTTATGTCATTACCGTCTTTTTTATCTATGTATCAGCAATTGATTGCTGCACCTTCAATTAGTGCCATGGATGAGTCATTGTCTATGAGCAATAAAGGGGTGATCGATTTATTAGCTACTTGGTGTACAAGTCTTGGATTTGAATGTGAAATTACTGAGTTGTCGGGCCCTAAAGGTCGTTTTAACTTACTCGCAAAACGTGGCCAGGGAGATGGTGGTTTAATGCTTGCCGGTCATACCGATACAGTCCCATTTGATGATAGTCGTTGGAACTATAATCCGTTTAAATTAAGTGAAGATAACAATAAATTATATGGTCTAGGCAGTATTGATATGAAAGGTTTTTTCGCTTTTGTATTACAGGCAATCAGTGAACTAGATAAGAATATTCAAACACAGCCAATTTTGATTCTAGCTACTGCCGACGAAGAAACCACCATGGCCGGTGCACAGCAAGTTTGTCAGCATAAAAACTTAAAGCCAGCTCGGTGTATTATTGGTGAACCTACTGATATGACGCCTGTTTTCACACATAAAGGACATATGAGCAGCGCGATTCGCGTAGTCGGTCGTTCCGGACATAGCTCTGATCCTGAACGTGGTTTAAATGCCATTGAAGTGATGCATAAAGTTATTGCAAAACTGTTAACTTTAAAAGAGCAATTAAAGAATAAATATGCAGTTGAGCATTTTGTTATTCCTTACCCTACTTTAAATCTAGGACACATTCATGGTGGCGATAATGCAAATCGCATATGTGGCTGCTGTGAAATGCATATTGATATGCGCCCTTTACCGGGTCTAAGTGTGCAAGAACTGCAAATGATGCTGTTAAAAATAGCTACAGAGATCAATAACCAATATCCCGATTCAGTCAGTGTGATGGATATGCACGAGCCAATCCCCGCGTTTACCGGCAGTACTGATTCGGCATTAGTTAAACTGGCAGAAAAAATATCAGGAGAGCAAGCAGTTGCAGTGAACTACTGTACTGAAGCGCCATTTATTCAACAATTGGGCTGTGAAACGATTGTGATGGGACCGGGTTCAATTAATCAGGCTCACCAACCCGATGAATTTTTGGCGATGGAAAAAATTAAACCATCTCAACATATTATCACTGAAATGATCAGAACATCGTGTTTTAGCTAACAAAGAAAGTGCTGCTTGCGTTATCCCCACGCAATCTGGGAATAACGCAACTGTTACTGCTCAGTCCATGTATTTACTAAGGTATTTCTTAAATACAGGATCTGTTTTAGCCAGCTCTTTTTGCTCAGCAAGTATATCTTTTAAAATACTCTCTGATGTCAGCGGATTTGCAAGTACGACTCTGAATACCACTGTAGGTTGATGATCATACTGCGCGGGAGTTAAACGGGTACGGGATACAAAGGAACGACCGGCTTCACGTTGACGTTTTTGCATACTGGCAGTAAAACGATTTAACGAGGCAAAGATATCCAAACGCGTTTGTTCATCTGCTTGAGCTATTTTTTGTTTTATCTGTTTTGGCACATAACGGTATGTCAGTAAACATAACTCAGGTTCTGAGATCAGCTCAAAGTCATCATCTGCTTTCACTAAATCAGCAAAGTAGCGGGCTTTTTCAATCCCTTTATCTATTAAGATTTCGTAGCCTTTACGGCCAATAACGCGTAAGCAAGCATGCACTAACATCGCCATACCAGGACGACTACCTTCAAGCGTATGACTACCTAAATCTTTTGATCCTTTACGTAAGATGTATTCTGCATGATGTTCTATAGCATCCGTAGCTGTAGGATCTTTAAATAGCACTAACCCAGCGCCCATTGGCACATACATTTGTTTATGAGCATCGACGGTAATTGAATCTGCTCGCTCAATGCCTTTCAGTAACGAGCGATATGTATTAGAAAGCAGCGTAGCTCCTCCCCATGCTGCATCGACATGAAAATGGCAGTTGAGTTCAGCGCTTAAATCAGCCATAGCATCAAGAGGATCAATATTGCCAGTTTCAGTCGTGCCGGCTACCCCAACAATCGCCATCACTTTTATACCTTGCGCTGCTAGCTCATGGGCTTTGGCGCGCATTGCATCAACATCAACCTTATTGTTATCTGCAGTTTTAATGGCAATAAAGTTATCACGACCAATGCCAAGTAAATCAGCTGATTTTCCTAGCGAGTAATGGCCACGTTCAGAAATAAGTACTGCAAGGCCTTTATATCCATAATGCAACATGGCACTGATCAAACCTTGTGAACCAATCCCTTTAAATTCGCCGTCCGCTTTCAGTAAGCGATTACGAGCAATCCACAATGCGGTAATATTGGCGATTGTGCCACCCGAACAAAACGCACCTAGCGACGTTTTCGCACTGTGCATCCATTTGCTATAAAAACTGTCATCTTGCCCGTATGCCAAATGATGCATCATACCAAGCACTTGGCGCTCAAGTGGAGTAAATGCTTTGGAGGTTTCTATTTTTACTAAGTTTTGATTAAGACCAACCATCAACTTAGAAAGTGGCAATACAAAATGCGGTAATGCTGACGTCATGTGCCCAATAAAGCTTGGCGCAGCGGTATGCACTGAATGAGCGACAAGTTGCTCCATAATATCTTGCGCATAAGCAGATACAAAAGTCGGATCTTCTGGGATTGCTGCCGATTGAAAATCTTTTTCAATCTCATGCAATGGCTTTTCAATTGCCGCTATGTTCTCATTCAAAAAACCTGCTAAATTGCTTGAGATCTCAAGTTCGATTTTACTCAAAGTTGAGTCTGGTGCTTCAGGCACAGTAAATATACGCATCAGAGTTTCTTTAGAGGCGACGGCACAACGCTTTTGATCCATCTTTATACCCAGTAAATGTAGCTTTGTTTAGCTGAAGATCCATCTCTAGGAACTCCATTACTAATAACGCCAAAACTACAATGATTCCACGAAATGCGTTAACTCTACTGTAATAGAGTTGAAATGTCTCGTATAAAGCCACAAAAGTAGCCAATTGCATGACAAATTAATGATAATTTGATTAATATTTATCATTCAAATAACTAACTATATTTTTATAGGCGATACAGCCTTTTTTTGTATAATAGAAGGGCTAATAAATCAAGGAAGAGCATGATAAATACAAATTTACTGACAAATTGGATAATCGCGGGTTTCATGCTGTTTTTTATCAGTTTATTGAGCTACATCTATTACACCTACAACAGCACTCGTAACGATATTATGCACAGCGTTGATACTCGATTACTCAATGCGGCATTAAGCGTTAAGCATATGCTTGGTGATGAATACCATCAAAAAATCAATGCAGGCCAATATATATCATCAACCGAATACCAACAAAAAAGCCGGCAACTTTCAGAGTTTGCTAATGCGTTAAATATCGCTTATGTATATGCCATGGTTTTAAAAGACGGTAATGTACATTTTAGTGCATCGAGTTACACTCAGAACGATCAAAATACCGGTAAAATCACCCAATTACTCGATCTATACCCTGAAGCAACTGCCGCTAATATTGGCGCGTTTTATTCAACAGAGCCAGTGTTTGAAATTTCAAAAGATCAATGGGGGCATTTTAAAACAATTTTTGTCCCTTTTGTCGATGCCAATGGAGTCACCTATTTAACTGGGGCCGATATCACCATATACGATCTCAATCAGCGATTAGCGCAAAGTGTATCTAAAGCTGCGGGCATGGCTATGTTTTTCTTTTTTATTGCTCTGTTGGTTGCCGGTATTTATGTGTATTTATTGAAACGTGCGATTTCAACCGATACCAGTAGTGGCTTTGCCAATCATATTGCACTTGAATATTATATTAAAAACTCCCCTAATCATCATCTGCAACTTGCTGTTATTTGGGTAAATGAAGTTGAAGATATAAGCAGTTTTTATGGTACAGAAGTTGAAGATATAAGCAGTTTTTATGGTACAGAAGTAGGCGACCGCGTTATGAAAAACTTGTTGCAACACTTCAAAAAGCGCCGCCCTGCGGGTAGCCAGATGTTTCGTCTAACGACCAACAAAATAGTCCTCATCGCTCCTTTTGGTAAAGATAATGCAGGTTTTCTCGAGGTGATCCAAGCTTATAATTGCAGTACCCCATTACTTACCGACCCTTTTATATACATCACCTTGTGCGCAGGCATCGCCAGTGGCAATAAATCAATGTTACTTGAAAATGCTCATATTGCCGCATTACAAGCTAAACAAGGTCGCCGCACTGTGATTAATTACTCAAGCGCACTCCATGATGTAAAAAACCAATATCAGTACAATGTAGCAATGGCAAAAGAAGTGCGTGAAGCATTTGAGAACAATAGAATTGTGCCTTATTTTCAGGCAATTTATGATAATGAAACGAATGCCATTATTCAGTATGAATGTTTGGCTCGCATGATCACCTGTCACGGGGAAGTCCTAAAACCAGAATCATTCTTAGATGTCGTTAATCGCTCTCGCATGGATGGAATGCTCACCCGCACAATGCTCACACAATGCTTTGCACGATTTAGAAAAACCAGTACGTGCTGGAGCATCAATATCACAGCCCAAGATATGCTTGACCCAAGCCTTGCTGAATTTTTAGAAAACGAATTTAAACGCTATCCACTACCGAGTAATATCACCCTAGAACTATTGGAAACCGAAGCTATCGCAAATTTTTCTGAGGTAAAAGCATTTATAACCATGGTTAAAAATCGTGGTGTACGGGTAATAATTGATGATTTTGGTACAGGTTATTCGAATATATCTAATGTACTAAAATTAGAAGTAGATGGCATTAAGCTTGATGGTAGTTTGATCAAGCAAATTATCAACGATAAAGATATTTATTTATATATTGAGCATATTGCCAGCTTTGCTAAGCAACTCAACTTACAGCTAATTGCTGAGCATGTAGAGAGTAAGCCTATCGCCAACGCGCTTAAAAAAGCTAATGTGACACTAATGCAAGGCTATTACTTTGCCGAGCCTGTGCCACATATTACTGCAAATAAAAACCAACCGTATCCAATCTCTTAACCTAAACTCAGGTTAAGAGATTTACGAAAACATTAAGTTATAAAATACTTAATTTTTATTTCGAGCCAGGATCTAAATTAATTACTAAACGGTGACTTTGTTGACCACTTGCCCAATATTTACGTTCAAATGGCGTAACTGCCAAATCATTTTGATAAAGCTCTACTGTGCAGTCATGTCCGGTGAGTTTGAGTGCTTGAGCAAACTCTTTCACATAAATATCCCAATTGCTGCGAACTTCTAACAGCCCACCTAATTTAACGATAAATGGAAAAATAGCAGCGCCATGCCAGCGACGTTGAATATGCTTCGCTTTTGGCCACGGATTTGGATACAGCAAATAATGATGTGTGGGTTGCCAATTAGCCGCCACTGCGAGTCGCCAAAAGTCATTTAAATCGGCTTGCACTAAAATGTACTGACCTGAATCGGTTTGTTTATATTCAATGTCATGCTTATCTAAACGATGCGATGACTTATCAATACCTATAACTAACGCATCAGGATGTCGTTTCGCTAAATTAGCGGTGCTTTCACCTACCCCACAACACGAATCTAAAATAATGGGCCCATTAAAAGCCTGCACTTTTTCATTTACTTGATCAAACGCCGTTTGCGTATGAGCTGCAATGGGTTTTTTAAACTGGGCAGCTAAATGCTTATTAACTATATCATCCAGCTTTTCATGTAAGCCTTGTTGATTCGATACAATACTTCGTGAATTTGCATCACTCATTAGTGTCTTAACCCCACACCTTTTTTAATTAACGTTAAAGCTAATATAAATAAGGCTGTAATAAATAATAACAACACGCCAAATGCGACCGTTAAATCAACATCCGACACGCCTAAGAAACCATACCTAAAGGCATTAACCATATAAATAATTGGATTAACCTGCGATACGCCTTGCCAAAACTCTGGCAATAAAGTGATTGAGTAAAACACACCACCTAGATAGGTCAATGGCGTTAAAATAAAGGTCGGAATTATACTGATATCGTCAAAGCTATTAGCATAAATAGCATTGATCAAACCGCCTAAAGCAAATACCGCAGAAGTTAAAATTACTGTCGCGATGATCACAAAAATATTATGGATTTGAATATCCACAAATAATAACGACACACACGTAACAATTAATCCCACCAGCATGCCACGGGTCATACCACCGCCCATATAGCCAAGCACAATGATATAATTAGGCACGGGTGCAACTAACAGCTCTTCAATACTTTTTTGAAACTTGGTTGAATAAAAGCTTGATGCCACATTAGAATACGAATTAGTGATCACCGACATCATGATAAGACCCGGCACAATAAACTCCATATAACTAAAGCCCCCCATATCACCAATACGAGAGCCTATAAGATTACCGAAAATCACAAAGTACAAACTCATAGTGATTGCCGGTGGTACGAGTGTTTGTACCCAGATACGCAAAAATCGAATGCACTCTTTAAACCATAAACTCTTTAAGGCTACGCCATATTTAAACATCTACTTGCCCCGCCCTTGCTCTAGTAAACCTACAAACAACTCTTCTAATCGGTTAGCTTTATTACGCATGCTAAGCACGGTATTGCCCTGCTCGGTTAATGCTGTAAATACTGCATTCAAGCCCTGTGATTTGGCTACTTCAACCTCAATAGTATGATCATCAGCCATAGTAAACTTATAACCATCAAGCGTAACGGTAACCGGCTGGACAGGCTGTTTTAAATCAAGAATAAAGGTTTCTTTATCTAGTTTGGCAAGCAGTGCTTTAATGGTGGTGTTTTCAACGATAATGCCGGAATCAATAATCGCGATATTTTTACACAGCAGTTCGGCTTCTTCTAAGTAATGGGTGGTGAGAATAATCGTCACCCCCTGCTCATTAATTTGTCTTAAAAAATCCCACATCGAACGGCGTAATTCAATATCTACACCGGCGGTTGGCTCATCTAAAATTAGCAGTTTTGGTTCATGCATTAACGCGCGAGCAATCATTAAACGACGTTTCATGCCACCTGATAGTGTTCGTGCTTGTTTGTCTTTCTTTTCAAGTAAGCCTAATTGCGCTAAATATTTATCCGCTCGTTGATGCGCCACCTTACGGGGAACTCCGTAATAACCCGCTTGATTTACCAGTATTTGCGTCAACGTTTCAAACTGGCTAAAGTTAAACTCTTGTGGCACTAAGCCTAGTTGTGATTTAGCGGCTTCTAAATCTGAATCTATGTTGTGACCAAACACCTCTACTAAGCCTTTGGTTTTATTAACCAATGATGAGATCACCCCAATGGTAGTTGACTTACCCGCGCCATTTGGGCCTAACAAGGCAAAAAAATCACCTTCATATACTTTTAGATCAACGCCTTTAACGGCTTCAACACCATTTTTATATACTTTGGTAAGGCCTTCAATATTCAAAGCCAATGCTTTACTCATGATTTACCCTCCCCATAACCCCAACGTTTAGTTAGTGTGTGTGCAATATTTAAATGATCTAAAATACGTGCAACCATAAAATCAACTAAGTCGTTAATGGTTTGCGGTTGATGATAAAACCCCGGTGCAGCTGGCATAATTGTTACCCCGAGCTTTGCGAGCTTTAGCATGTTTTCTAGATGGATTTCACTAAATGGCGTTTCTCGTGGCACTAAAATTAACTGACCACGCTCTTTAATCACGACATCAGCGGCGCGCTCTAATAAATTATCAGAGGCCCCCATCGCTATTGCAGAGACCGAGCCTGCACTACACGGGCACACGACCATTTTTTTCGGCGCTGCAGAGCCAGACGCCACAGGGCTAAACCAGTTATCTTTACCAAATACTTGTAACTGCCCTGGCTGTGATTTAAATAAGCTACTTAATTGTTCTGTGGCTTTATCTTCATTGGCTGATAATTTAATGTTTGATTCTGTATCTAGCACTACACGCGCCGCGCTTGAGATCAATACATACACGCGAAACTGCTGCGCGAGCAATACTTCAAGTAATCGTAAGCCATATGGCGCGCCTGACGCACCACTAAAGGCCAGCGTTATGGTTTCTTTATATTGCACTGTCGCTCCGGTTTATTGCTGGATAAATTTATGCTGCAAAGCTGTTATCAATGTGTCGTGGAGGCCATTAAAGCCACCATTACTCATGATTAAAATATGTTGCTGCGGTTGCGCTTGGGAGACTACTTGTTCAACGATCTCATCGGTATTATTCAAGCATAACATACCAGCCTGTTTGGCTTGCTCACTTAACGACCAGGTTAAATTATCTGGCTCGAATAAATACACATCATCAGCATCAGCTAATGACGCCAATAACGTATGTTGATGCACGCCCATTTTCATAGTGTTTGAGCGCGGCTCTAATATCGCAATAATTTTTTCATTGCCTACTTTTGCACGCAACCCAGCAAGCGTTGTAGTGATAGCTGTTGGGTGATGAGCAAAGTCGTCATACACTTTAATATTGGCAATATCGGCTTTTAGCTCCATCCTGCGTTTAGGACTAATAAATTCCCCTAACCCTGCAATGCTATGTTCAATTGCAATCCCGACATGGCGCGCGGCAGCAATCGCCATAATAGCGTTTTTAACATTGTGCTCACCAAACGCTTGCCATTTTACTGAGCCTTGGTATTCATCATTGAGTAACACTGCAAATTCACTGCCATCGGCATTAATCAGCTCATATCCCCAATCAGCACCTAGTGTTTCACTTTCGCTCCAACAACCTTGGTTAATTACATCTTGCAGAGCATCGTCTTGTTGTGGCCAAATAACTTTGCCGCTACTTGGTAGTGTACGCATCAAATGATGAAATTGTTTTTTAATAGCGTTTAAATCTTCAAAAATATCAGCATGATCAAACTCAAGATTGTTTAAAATCAATGTGCGCGGTAAGTAATGAACAAACTTACTGCGTTTATCAAAAAACGCAGTGTCGTATTCATCAGCTTCAATAACAAAAAATGGCGTTTCGCCAACCCGTGCCGACAAACCAAAATTTTGCACGATACCACCGATCAAGAATCCTGGCTTTAAACCCGCAAATTCTAAAATCCATGCCAGCATGCTTGCAGTGGTAGTTTTACCATGAGTTCCAGCAACCGCCAGTACCCAGGAGTTTTGTAATAAATTATGCTTTAACCATTCAGGGCCGGAAGTATACGCTAAGCCCTTGTCCAATACATATTCAACACATGGGTTACCACGACTCATTGCATTGCCAATAATCACCATATCTGGTGCAGGTTCTAACTGAGAGACATCATAGCCTTGGGTTAATTTAATACCAAGCTCTTCAAGTTGCGTGCTCATTGGCGGATATACGTTTAGATCCGAGCCCGTGACTGTATGGCCTAGCGACTTAGCTATCGCTGCAATACCACCCATAAAGGTGCCGCAAATGCCTAAAATATGAATATGCATATTATTCCTTTGCCGCCAAACATAGCTTACGCAGCGCTAAAAAATAGATAATAGATGAGGTGCCATAATGCCAAAAATAGCGTTCAGTTACCATTGCCATCTAACACAACACTTGTGCTAAATAACAACGAATAAGTATATAAGTTAAATAGTTCCCTTACTTATGCCTAACCGCTCAAGTATTGCGCGACACTTTTTAAACAAAATTAACTTTAAAGATCATTTTACAAACAAAATAATTAATAGTTAATTGCAAAATAGTTAATGATAAAGATAACTCAATGTTATGAAAATACTAAAAACAAAAAACGTAAAGCTATGAATACAAATAATATGATTTAAAATCAAGACGATACCAATAAATACCCATAATAAAAACAAAAAACACTTTTTAGCAACAAAAGACATGTTTACCCCACAAAAGACTCTATTTGGGTACTGTGATAAAACATCGCACTAAATTACATTTGGTTACATTGAAAGGCATATATTTAACCTCAAAGTTAATATGGCTAACAATGTAAGTCCTTTGTGAATTCCATCAAGTTAAATTACCCACAGGGTAAACCTTGTCGAAATTAAAAGGTGTTATGTTGAAAAAATTAAATCTTATTACAGCTGCAATTAATGCAGTATTAATTACTGGTACTGTTGGTGCTGCCAATGCATTTGCACAAGAAGCAACTGACGTAAAACCTGTCGAGCGCATTCAAGTAACAGGTTCGAAAATAAAGCGATTTAACCTTACTTCACCGACACCAGTTACGGTGATCAGTGGCGTTGAGATGGAAAATGCCGGCATTACTAACGTTAATGATTTATTAGCTGAGCTACCACAAGCAACGGTTGGCCTATCTCCGGAAACCACTACTAGCTTTATTTATGCATCAGGATTAAACACCACCGATTTACGTGGTTTAGGATCTGAGCGCACACTGGTATTAGTAAATGGTCGTCGCTTTGTCGCAGGTTCAGTAGGCAGCACTGCGGTAGATTTAAATAATATTCCAACAACTCTGATCGAACGAGTAGAAATCGCCACAGGCGGTGCAGCAGCAGTATATGGTGCCGACGCTGTAGCAGGTGTCGTAAACATCATCACAAAAAAATCATTTGATGGCATTGAAATTGATGCATCTACGATTCGTCCAGAACAAAGCGGTGGCGAGCAAAACTTTTTCTCTATCACCGGTGGTATGGAAGGTGACAAGCTATCGTTTGTAACGTCTCTTAACTACTCAAAAACAGATAGCTATAACAAGTTAAGTCGTGATTTTTACCGTAACCCTGTAACTTCATATGCAAATCCAGCCAATAAATCTGGTACCGATGGTATTCCTGAGCGCGTTATATTAGGTAAGCAAAGTACCCTTGGCTATTACTCTGAAGGCGGTGACTTTTTCAGTAAAACAGGCTCGCTAACTGACGATCATTACAACAACCATCACTGGGCATTTGATAATAGCGGTAACGTACAAGCATTTGATTATGGTCTAGGTCGCGTAGAAAACTCTGGTGTGCCTAACGCATCAGCTAATAACCGTTATTACGCAGATGCTAATAACCCAGGCGATGGTGTTTTTAGTCATGGTTACAAAAGCTACTTTCAAACTCCATTAGAGCGCGCTATTTTATCAACGTATGGTACATACGAAATTAATGACGACCATGCTGCAACATTTGATTTTACTTGGTCTGACTCAAAAGCAACTACTGAAAGCTCGCCAGCTTTCTTTGCTCACACGATTCGTCGTGATAATGCCTTTATCCGCGATGATATGGCTAAGATTATGGATGCTAACGGGTTAGATAAAGTTACTTTGCGCCAAGCTAACGAAAATCTATGGGGTGATCGCGCCTATCAACAAGATCGTTCGGTGATCCGTGCATCTCTTGGTTTTGAAGGCATTTTAAACGATGACTGGGGCTACAGTACCTATGTGCAGTATGGCCGTATCGAACAAGATACCTTATGGCGCGGTGAAGTATTAGAGCAAAATTTAGTCAATGCGATAGATGCTGTAGAACTTAATGGCCAAATCGTGTGTGCAGTTCGTGATGCCGATGGTAATGTCACAGGTGAACGTGAAGGGTGTGTTGCTTTTAACCCTATGGGCGCACAAAGTGCTTCTCAAGCACAGCTTAATTATATAGCAACAAATGCTACGCGTACTGCCAAACAAGACCAGCTAGTTGTTGCTGCAACATTTGATGGTTTGTTATTTGAATTACCAGCAGGTGCAGTCGCTGCCGCATTTACCGTTGAACATCGCCGAGAAAGCGCCGAGACTCATCCTGATCACGCAATGCAAAATGGCCTTATTTTTGGGAACTCAAGCTTGCCAATGAAAGGTGATATCGATGTAAATGAATTCTCAACAGAGATCTCAGTGCCATTGCTTGTAGATCATTTTTTAGCAACTGACTTAACCTTTGAAACTGCGTACCGCTATATGGATTACTCGGTTACTGGTGGTGATGATGCGTGGAAATTATCATTAAACTGGGGCGTTACAGACGAAGTACGTGTGCGTTTAAATCGTTCAAAATCAGTACGTGCACCAAGCCTAAGTGACTTATTTACGCCAAGCTCACAAACGTTTAATTCGGGTCGTAAAGACCCATGTCGTGCTGATGAAATTACCAGCTCAGGTAGCGAATATAAAGCAAATGTAATCGCTAACTGTCAAGCGGACGGTTTAGCTGAAGGTTGGATGCCAACTGCCGATTGGCAAGCCGCTGGTAGCCTGCCAGGTTTTGTACAAGGTAACCAAGCACTAAAAAACGAAACATCAAACGATTACACTATTGGCTTGATCTACACTCCTGAATTTATTGAAGGCTTAGATTTAACTCTTGATTACTGGTCATTTGAAATTGAAGGTGCGATTCAATACTTTGGACGTGATAGCGTAGAACTATGTTATGAGTCATCATCGCTAGACAACCCATTTTGCTCAAACTTCGTACGAAATAAAGAAACGGGCGACATCATTAACTATTATGAGCGTCCAATTAATGCTTCTATCATCGCCAAAAAAGGCCTAGATATTGAAACAGCTTACCGCACAGAATTAGGGAATGGTGATTTAGCAATTAAACTTACTGCAACTTACCTAGAAGAAGACAGTGAAAACCCAACCGGTCGTACGGCAGATTTCCGCTCAAATGTAGGTGAAATTGCAGATCCTCGCTGGAAAGGTCGCTTTAACGCAATCTACTCACATGATGATTCAAGTTACATTTTAACGGCTAATTACCGCCATAGTAGTGTAGAAAGTAATGAATGGAACATTGAAGATAATAACTACAATGATATCCCGTCTTACACAACGTTCGATTTTATGTACAAAACTTATCTATTAGATGAATTACAAGTACGTATTGGTGTAAACAATATCCTAGACCGTGCACCACCTCGTAATCCATTCACTTATGATAATGGTGAGTTCTTTGACGTTAAAGGTCGTCGCTTATCGATGGGTGCAAAATACACTTTCTAATTTAAGGTGCATTTGGCTTATAAAAAAACGCCTTAGCTCATTGAGTTAAGGCGTTTTTATTGATCTTTTATAAACCTAGCGTTACATCATCAAAAAGACAATTAAACCCACACCCAATAATAATCGATAGATAACAAATGGCATCATCCCCATACGTTCGATTATTTTTAAGAACAGGAAAATACACGCATACGCAGAGAGAAACGATAAACCGGCACCTAAAATTAATGTTGTCCAATCAACTATATGATCCCCTAATGCCAGCTCAATGGTGTAATACAAGCCCATCATTGAGATCACTGGAATTGCGAGTAAAAATGAAAAACGCGCAGCGCTTTGTTTATTCATCCCCAGCATTAAACCGGCGGTCATAGTAATACCCGAGCGTGACGTACCAGGGATCATCGCCATCGCTTGCGCCATACCGATCATCAGTGCTGATTTCCAAGTTAATTGATAAATTGTTTTAGTTTGCTTACCTTTTACGTCGGCATACCAAAGTAATAAACCAAACAAAATAGTGGTGATTGCAATTACCCACGCACTGCGTAAATAGAGCTCGATTAAGTCTTTAAAAATTAAACCCAGTACAGCGGCTGGTATAGTGCCTAAAATAATCCACCAGCCAAGCTTACTGTCATCTGTTGCACCTTGTGCACCAAATGATTTAAACCATGCAGTAAGTATTTCGACAACTTCTTTTCTGAAGTAAATTATAACGGCAATCAGCGTGCCTACATGCACAGCAACATCAAAGGCAAGGCCTTGATCTTGCCAGCCAAGAATTTGTGAAGGGAGAATGAGGTGAGCTGAGCTTGAAATAGGTAAAAACTCAGTTAATCCCTGGATCAGGGCTAAAACAATAATTTCGATAATACTCATGGGTTAGTAAACTCCACCTTCCATAGTTTTTGCTTGGGGTTGTTGTAAGTATCCCACAACTGAGCGATTGTTTGCTTTGCTGTAGGATGATAAAAATCGGGAGCTATTTCTGCCAAAGGCTGAAGAACAAAGGCATTCTTGGTGATTTCATCACGGGGTAACTGTGCAGGAGAATCACACACTACATCATCGTAAAACAGTAAATCTAGATCGAGTGTACGCGGGCTAAATTTTTTATCATTATTTGTACGACCATTCTCTCGTTCAATCTGTTTGAGTAACTGACATAATTGGGGAAGCGGTATCTGTGTTTGTGCACCAATGACTGAGTTGTAAAAGTTATTACCTGCAAAGCCAACTGCTTCGCTTTCAAAGACACTGGAATGCTCGAATTCTATAAGGTGTGCTCTTAGGGCGATTAACGCTTGGCGGATATAATGTTCTTTATCAACATTAGAGCCAAGGCTAATATAAATTTGCGCCATCTTAACGTGCCTTGAGTCGGGTAATTTCAACACCTACAGTGCGTGCTTGCGCTACGGCTGCGGGTTTACTAACTCGAATGGTAACTTGTGTTGTAGCAAACTCGGTTAAAATGATAGCCGCTAGTTGCTCTACTAAGGTCTCCAATAACTCAACAGGCTTTGCTGTCGTGTGCGCGATTACTCTCTCACTTACCTTTGCGTAATCAAGTGCTAAGGCAATGTCATCGGTTTTTGCTGCGGGTTTAATATCACACAGCATTTCGATATCAAAATACAAACTCTGTTTAGTTTCTTTTTCAAAATCGTACACGCCTATGATAGTGTCAACATGTAGTTGCGATATAAAAACCTTATCCATAACTGCTCCAACTGGCAAAAACTTAAAACTCATTGACTTGAGTCTACATCGGCTATAATTTGCATTTATAGCCTTTATACACTTTAACTGTGTTTTATTATGTAAAAATTACCCATACAATAGCCTATAGGTACATTATGTAAAAATTACCCATATGATATAAGCGTATAGATACATTATGTATCTGCTATTTGAACCACGAAAAGTATGAATGCAATTTTTGCGGCCAATGATAGCCGAAAAACTGCGATTAAAAAATAAGGAAGCGCGTGATAGCAGTTTTAATGTTAGTTTTAGCCTATTTACTCGGGTCGATTTCATCGGCCATTCTAGTGTCTCGGCTGTTTAAACTACCCGATCCTAGCAGCAATGGCTCAAACAACCCAGGCGCAACCAATGTTTATCGTCTTGGTGGGGCTGTTCCAGCCTGCTTAGTCTTAGTGTTTGATATTCTCAAAGGGACTATTCCTGTCTGGGGCGCTTATTTTTTACAACTTGAACCACTAATGCTGGGATTGATAGGGGTTGCTGCGTGTTTAGGACATATGTTTCCGGTATTCTTTCACTTTAAAGGCGGTAAAGCAGTTGCAACTGCATTTGGAACATTGCTACCCATTGGCTTGTTGCTAGGCGGGTTATTAATTTCAACTTGGGTGGCTGTCGTTGCTATTACGCGCTATTCGTCACTTGGAGCATTAGTCGCCGTTTCTTTAGCGCCATTATACACTTGGTGGATCAAACCGCTTTATACCTTACCAGTAACATTTTTAACTATTTTGATTATCTTTCGCCACCACGCCAATATTAAACGTTTATTTAGTGGCAAAGAACCTAAAATTGGTGACAAAAAAACGCCACCAACTAAAGATGATAACAATACTTAAATTTAAATAGCCTCTAAACTATCTATCGGCCAACGTGGTCTCGTTTTCATATCAAGGCTGGCAAACTGCCCAGCCTTTAAGCGCTGCATACCCGCATAGGCGATCATGGCACCATTATCAGTACAAAACTCTGTGCGCGGATAATAAACCTGTCCTTTCATGCCTTGCATTACCCGCTCTAGTTGCGCACGTAGCTTTATATTGGCGCTTACACCACCGGCAATTACTAAGCGATTTATACCCGTTTGCTTTAAAGCACGCTTACATTTAATAACTAATGTATCAATAACTGCGGTTTGAAACGCATGAGCGATATCTGCTTTGGTTTGCTGATCATCGTCATTATTACGAATAGTAATTGCAGCCGCCGTTTTCAAGCCGCTAAAACTAAAGTCAAGGCCCGGTTTATCTGTCATTGGTCGTGGGAAAATAAAGCGCTTAGAAACACCTTGCTCAGCAAGTTTAGCTAACCGTGGCCCACCTGGGTAATCTAAACCAAGTAACTTAGCTGTTTTATCAAATGCTTCACCTGCGGCATCATCTACCGATTCACCCAATACTTCATATTGACCAATCCCAGCGACTTTAACCATCATGGTGTGTCCACCTGATACGAGTAAAGCAATAAACGGAAATTCAGGCACGTTTTCTTCAAGCATTGGCGCCAGTAGATGGCCCTCCATATGATGAACAGCCACTGCTGGAATATTCCACCCATAGGCAAGTGAGCGTCCAATTGAAGTACCCACTAATAATGCTCCCACCAGTCCTGGGCCTGCAGTGTAAGCAATACCATCGATATCTTCAGGTCCGCAACCGGCCTGTGCAAAAGCAGCATCGATTAATGGCAAGGTTTTACGAACATGATCTCGAGATGCAAGTTCAGGCACTACACCGCCATAATCTGCATGCACTTTTACTTGGCTATAGAGTTGATGAGCAAGTAGACCTTGTTCATCATCATAGATTGCAATTCCCGTTTCATCACACGACGATTCAATGCCTAAAATTCGCACTGCAGTTTTCTCCCATGCCCTTTGGCACTTTTAAATTCTTAAAATAAATCTCTTAATCAGAGTTTTGGTTACTTAAAGTGTAATACCAATGTTTGTTTGTCCATCAGCGATAGCATGTTGCTTTAACGCTTTCACATTTTCAGCTGTTACTCTGCCCATCTGCTCAACAAAATCAATTAACTCGCCTAACACTTCAATTTCGTATTGCATTAACGGATGTTCACGTACCGCTGTATTATCAGCCAGCTCACCTTCAACCGTTAATTGATATTCAATAAAACGCGCAACAGTCGCCTGAGAGATTTTACTAATGCTGATAAATTCTTGCTCATCTTTGGCAATTAAACCATGCATTAAACCTAATAAGGCAGTGGCGGCATCTATCGCTGGATAAGTACCGAACATATCAAAATCAGCGAGTTCTGGAACATTAGGCTCTATTTTCTCAATTTGCTTTTCAAGGCTTATTTTACTTTTCGGCAGTAAGATTTTTTCCCAACACAAATTAAGTGCACTGCGTAAAATAGCTTCGTCACCAAATCCTGTTGCTTCACTAAATAAACCATAATTAGGTAGCATGCGTTCAATTAATGCTGCTGCCAATACCGCTTGCTGCAAATAGTTAAGCTCTCTTATACGCTGAAAATTATTCGCTTTAGTCATTATTTGGTGTCCTACAAGACCAACAAATTTCAAATGTTGGCCCATTATGCTCATTACAGTTGGGGCATACCCAATCAGGAGCGGATTGTTGTACTTGAGTGTAGTTTACCAATATTTGCCGCGCCTGGCGCTCTTTAATCACAAAAACCTGCACTCTCACTTGAGTTTGATCTAAAGGTATTTCGCCAGCAGCTCCTTGCAAGGACTCACCAAGTAACTGGCACTCAATATTGCTGTTAAGTAATAACCCTTTGACAATGTTTGCCTCTACCGCATTTGCAGCGCAATAGATTGTTAACCATTGAAATGGTGTTTGCTCTGTATTGTTGTTATTTATTCTATTTTGCAATGACAACCTCTTTTACTTTGCGATTAAATTACCCTAAGCTACTCTAAGCGAAGTAATTGTTATATAGGAAATAATCATGACCCTCACTACACCTGGACTGCTGTTCCCTGCAATCTCTTTGTTGTTATTAGCATATACCAACCGGTTTTTAGTGCTAGCACAATTAATTCGTGAACTTAACGCCCGCGAAGGAGAGACTATTCGACCATTAGTCGTTGCGCAAATAACTAACTTGAGAAAACGCATTAGACTCATTAGAACCATGCAAGTCTATGGCGTTGCATCTTTTTTAATGTGTACACTTTCAATGTTTGCATTATTTATTGAGTTTAAAACCACTGGCGTAATTTTATTTGGTATTAGCTTAGCCAGCCTTGCGCTATCGTTGCTAACCTCTTTATATGAAATACATATTTCATGTGATGCGATTGAAATTGAGCTTAAAAACATTGAAAAAAAACCACTGAGCAACAAGGCAGACTAAAAAACAAGCACTATACTCTTTAGCAGGATGATTAAACTAAAGGTATAAACGTGAACGACTTTTTATTTTCAGAAAATGTCATTGAAGAGTCAGAAGCTCAGTCACCACAAGCGTTCTGGAATATCCTTGTGGTCGATGATGAGGATGATATTCACCAAGTCACTAAACTTGTACTATCTGGCTTTACCTTTGAAGATAAAGCTTTGTGTTTACATCATGCCTATTCAGCGAAAGCCGCAAAAGAATTATTGCAACAAAATCTCGATTTTTCGGTTGGTTTAATCGACGTGGTAATGGAAACTAGCCATGCAGGTTTAGACTTAATAAAATTTATCCGTGATGATATCAATAACCACGACATCCGCCTTATTCTTCGAACGGGTCAACCTGGCGAAGCCCCTGAAGAAGCGGTGATCCGTGAATACGATATTAACGATTACAAAAATAAAACCGAGCTGACGGCAATAAAAATGAAAACATTATTGTATTCAGCTCTGCGTTCACATCGTGATATTCAAATTATTGAGCGTCATAGAAAAGGCCTTGAAAAAATAATCAACGCTTCTAGCTCATTTTTAAAATGTGATAGTGTCCATGAATTTGCATCAACAATTTTATCCCATGTAACCAATGTTATGGGCTTAGATGACACTGAAATTTATTGTGCCGCAGCTGTTAACCAACAAACATCTCCTGCCACTGATTTTAAGCTACTGGCAGCCTCTGGTGTTGAGCCTGAACCTAATGCCAATATGATCCCCGAAGATGTAAAGCAATTATTTGTTGAGGCACACAATCGCAAATCATCCCAAAAAACCATGCATGACTACATTGGCTATTTTCCAACTCAGGCAGGCCTCGAAACAATGCTGTATGTACGTAAAGGCTCGTTATTAGGAACCACCGATTATCAACTTTTGGAGTTTTTTGCCAACAATATTGCTCTGGCTTACGATAACCTGAAATTACGCGAAATGATGAAGGATTCGCAAAAAGAGCTATCGTACATTCTCGGTGAAGCCGTTGAAAAACGTTCAAAAGAAACCGGTTCACATGTTAAAAGAGTTGCGCACTATAGTGAACTGTTAGGTAAGTTATATGGCTTAAATAACTTTGAGTGTGAAGTGATAAAACTCGCCTCACCCTTACACGATATTGGAAAAATAAGTATTCCAGATCATATTCTCAATAAACCCGGTAAGCTGGATGATCAAGAGTGGGCCATTATGCAAACTCACGCCGAAGTTGGTTATGATATTCTAAAGAATTCGAATAACGAAATATTAAAATGTGGTTCAATCATTGCTCATACACATCATGAGAAATGGGACGGCTCAGGCTATCCTAATCAACTTGCAGGTAAAGATATTCACATTGTTGGTCGTATTACAGCTCTAGCGGATGTTTTTGATGCCCTTGGCAGTGATCGTTGCTATAAAAAAGCTTGGCCTCTTGAAGAAGTACTCGATTTGCTCAAGAAACAGAGTGGCAAACAGTTTGATCCAAAACTTGTGGACATATTTATTAACAATTTAACACTTTTTTTGGAGATAAAAGAGCGTTACCCTAACTAATAGTTGTAACAATTGTGTGAAATGCGCTTTTCAAATTGGGTACAATGGATTACTATCTATTAAAATAATATCAATTATGTTCGCCAGTAGTGCGGCTTACTTATACAAAGGACTATAAAAGTGAGATTTGAACAATTAGAGCAATTTGTAGCTTTAGGCCAGCTACGACATTTTCGCCAAGCGGCCGAAACAACAAAAATTAGTACCTCAGCATTGACGCGCAGTATTCAGACTTTAGAAGATGAAGTTGGCTATGAATTAGTCAAACGCTCGACTCGCTCCGTGAAGCTAACAACTGAAGGTGAGCTTTTTTTAGAGTACGCACAAGACACTCTAAGCAAGCTCGAAGAAACTAAAAAGCGTTTATTTAAATCCGTTAATGGCTGTGCAAGTGAAAAGCTGGTGATTGGCTATACCAATAATGCTAGTGCCATAGTGCCTATTTCATGTGGCCAATTTTTAGCACAATACCCTCATGTAAAAATCGAAATGCAACTACAAGAACAAAGTGAGTTGGTTCGTAAACTGCAATTAGGTGAAATTGATATTAGCGTTTGTTCGCAAGCAGTTAATAGTATTGGCAATGACATACACTTACCTGATCAACTTATTTTATTCGTTGCAAAAAGCCATCCTCTTGCGAATAAGAACAATCTTTGCAAACAAGATTTAAATGATTACCCTATGTATAGTTGTTTTTCACAATCAAAACAAATTCAAACTATGTTGAATGAGGCTGTCGATAGCTTAAACAAGACCAGCAGTATAAAAGTTGGCAGTATTGAGCAAGTAATGGACGGGTTGTGTAAATCAAACCATGTTGCAATTAGCAGTATTGAACATGCAAGTTCGGTCGCAGAGAATAATAATCTGCTCCAGTTAAAAACCAATAAGAACTTAGCTCATGAGCAATTGATTGTACAAACCAGCCAGCAAGTTACTGCTGACGACCCAATAAACCAGCTCCTGTCATTAATAGAAAAGACAGCGTTATCAATTAATTCTTAAGTAACAGCATGAAAACCAAGCCTAAAGCAGAACTCAGGCTTGGTTTCTAAATCTTCAGTAGTACCTTTGCATCATTTTAAGCTAAACTACGCGCCTTCCCTGCTATATAGTACAATTAATGAGCCTTAACCTGATCCCTGGACGTTATTTAACTGACATAGAAACTCATGGCTACGCCGTGATCGAAAATATGTTTGCTGAAACACTGACTAACGCGTTGATAGAAGATTGTTATCGTATCAACCCCAATTTCAAATCAGCAGGTATTGGCCGTCAGCAGGATTTACAAATAGACAAGAGCATACGCACCGACAAGACCTTTTGGTTTGATGGTAGTAGCCAAGCTCAAATTGATTATCAAAATGCGCTTGAAGATATCAGAGTAAACTTGAATCGTTATTTCTTTTTGGGTTTATTTGATTATGAGTGTCACTATGCGAAATACCAGCATGGCGACTTTTATAAAAAGCATTACGACGCATTTAAAGGGCGTTCGAACCGTGTATTTACTACTGTATTTTACTTAAATACAGTGCAATCTGGTGGTGAGTTAGTGATTTACAAACCTAAAAGTAAAGACGTTGAAATCACTATTCAGCCCAAAGCAGGCACGTTCGTGATGTTTGAAAGCGAACGCTTTATGCATGAAGTACTGCCGACAATTGATAATCGCTATTCAGTTGCGGGTTGGTTTAGGAAAAACACTTCAATCAGTGGCGTTATTGATCCACCTCGCTAACACTATAGATTAAATGGCAAGGACGCCACTAAGCCAATAAAAACGACCATACCGACATAATGATTATTTAAAAAAGCTTTAAAACAATGCTCTCTATTACGACTATGAATTAGAAATTGTTGGTAAACCAAAAAGCCACATGCCACACATAGACCAAGCCAATACGGCATTGCTAATTGACTCGTATAACCAATTAAAGCCAACAAACCTATAAATACACCATTTAGCGCAAAAATAATGATTCGATCGGCACTACCAAACAATATCGCTGTAGACTTTACGCCAATTTTCAAATCATCATCTCTGTCTACCATGGCATACATAGTATCGTATGCCGTAGTCCACGCAATATTAGCGATAAATAACAACCAGCCAAGCAGTGAGATAGTACCTGTTGCAGCCATAAAAGCCATCGGAATAGCCCAACCAAAAGCTGCACCTAGCACTATTTGCGGTAAATTAGTGTAACGTTTCATAAATGGGTAGCTAAATGCCAATAGCAATGCCCCGACTGACAATAATATGGTTTGCCAACTGAGTAACAACACCAGTATGAAAGCAATTATGATAAGCAACAAAAATAAGCTTAATGCTTCGCCACTACTCACCAAGCCAGAAGCTAAGGGTCTTTGTGCTGTGCGTTTTACCGCGCCATCAATTTTACGATCTGCGTAATCATTAATAACACAACCTGCGCTGCGCATAACAAATACACCAAAGCTAAATACCACAAAATTAAGTAGGCTTGGCATACCATCACTTGCAAGCCACAATGCCCAATATGTAGGCCACAATAGCAATAAAGTACCGATAGGCTTATCGGTGCGCATTAACTGCTTATAATACGGTATATGAGCAATGTGTAAGGCAGCAAATTTCATAAATATAGATAAGCCTCTGGTAAAAATATTTCAGCTACTAAAAAACGGCTTTGCGCCAACGAAAAAATACTGCGACGCCCCCACAAGGTTTTTTTAGCTGCAGAGTATTGGCTAACAAGCTGCTGTACTGGGTGCTGACAATCAAAACGCGCTATTTCAATTTCGGTACGTTTTAAGTCCGGATGTTGAAAAATAACATCACCTAAAGGCCGATTACCCAGTGCCAATAATTGCTGTTGTTGCATATCATCGGTGGCAGGCAGCCAGCTTTGTGCGTATACCATAGGGATGTCATCACAAAGCAACAAAACCTCACGATTAATACCAATACGTTGTGAACAATCTAATAATTGTTGTTGTGAAATACTCAATTCAAACTTTTTCTCACTGAGCACTTTTACAGAGAATTCACCACACTGTGTTTTTAATTTAGCCGTCAGTGAGTTGGGTTCAAGTAGCCAGTCTTGCTCGTTACAAGACAAATAATTGATTGATGTACCTAACTGCCAATCCGCAGTTACAGAAATAGGAAATGTGATCACGATAACTCTATTTAATAATAACCCTTTAAATGATACCACTGCCCGCCTCGGGGAAAAAGTGATGATTAATGAATATAATAGCTGCATCAGCCTGTATCTTAGCCATTATTACGTATAGACTAATAACAATTAATTACAGGGCTCTCTACTGAATATGAAAAAAACGCTTTACGCTGGCATATTAATTAGCACTTTCTTTATTAGCTTGTTTAGCAGCTTTGCAAGCAAAGCTGAATCAACTGTGGGCTACTTTGGTTTCGAACCCGATATAATTACCAACTATATTGGTCAGAGTAATAAAAAGTTAGGTTATGTGCGTATTACTGTAGATTTAATGCTCAGTGATATGTCAAACATTGCTATTGTTGAGCATCACACCCCGTTACTTAGAGATGCATTGGTAGAAATTTTATCAAAAGAGCCAGAAGAAAAAATTAAATCACTCACCGGCCGTGAAGAGATCAGAAAGCGTTGTGCCGAAAAACTCAAAACCCTGTTAAAACAAGAAACAGGGCAAGAGATCATTCGCGAAGTATTATTTACTAAATATTTATATCACTAAGTACTTATATAACTGAGTATCTTAAGCTGTTTTTTTAGTAAACAATTGAGCGGTAAACGCGTAAGCCATACCGCTTAATAGCCCACCTAAGTGCGCCCAGTTAGCCATACTTACAAACAACATGTCAGCAAAGCCTAGTACCAGCCAAATCAGCATAAAACCAATAATACCATTAGTTACTAAAGCCGGTTGTTGCGGGTTCAATGCCCGATGGATCCAACAAAACCCAAGTAAACCATAAACAACGCCACTTAAGCCGCCAAAGTTAGGGCCAACCATAATAAACTCAGCCCAATTACTAAATAGCGCGGTCACTAAAAAAAGACCTACTAAAGTACTTTTACCACTGAGCTTTTCAATACCATCGCCTAGCATGATCCACCACATAATATTAAACACTAAGTGCACAGCAGTAAAATGCACAATTGCAGGTGTAAGCCAAGTTAATGGTTGATCGGGTTTAAACTGTAATACGCTATAAATTGACTCAAAGCCACCGAGTAAGAAGGCAATGTAAATACCTACACATAATAAAGTGACCGTTTGGTTTAACCAGCTCAATGCTTTAAAGCGTGCTTTTAAATTTAATTCTTGGCCTTGATAGCTCAACGCTGACTGCGTACTTCCTACTTGCCAAGATGCCTCTTGATAACGGGCATGATTGGGGTTTTCTACAAACGCTTGCCATAATGGCTGAGCTTGATGGAAATGCTCTGGGGCAACACAAATAATTACCGTTTTTCCATCTTGCGATCGAAGCTCGCCCTGTAAGCCTTGGCTTTTTATATAATCAATAAAGCCTTGTGCTGCACGTGGATTATTTATACTACCCAGTTCGATCATCGTTCCACTTGCTCCGGCAATTGGGTTTCCCACTGGGTAAAACCACCATCCATACTGTATACATCTTCAAAGCCTTGCTCAGCTAAGTAGCTGGCTGCGCCTTGTGAGCTCATACCATGATAACAAACAATAATAATTGGCTGATCAAACTCTTTGTTCATCATAAATTCGCCAATATTGGCATTTGATAAATGCTCTGAACCCGGAATATGCCCTGCTTGATACGAATTAGGATCGCGAATATCAGCAATCACGACATAATCTTTATTAAGTAGTGCTTGAGTTTCGGTAATTGAAATATGCTTAAATGCCATAGTACTCTCTTATAATTACAAAAAAGGCGACAAATGCCGCCTTTAATTCTCTTAACAAGTGGATAATTAATCCCAGTTAAGAATTACTTTCCCCGATTGGCCTGAAATCATCATATCAAAGCCAGTTTGGAAGTCATCTATTGAATATTGATGAGTGATGATTGGGTTTAGATCGAGCCCTGACTGAATAAGACTGGCCATTTTGTACCAAGTCTCAAACATTTCACGGCCATAAATTCCTTTGATCACTAAGCCTTTAAAAATCACTTGGTTCCAATCAACCGCCATATCAGATGGTGGAATACCTAGCATGGCAATTTTACCACCGTGATTCATGTTATTTAACATGCTATTAAATGCAACCGGCACGCCTGACATTTCTAGACCAATATCAAAGCCTTCTGTCATACCAAGCTCTTTAATAATATCTTCAAGCTTTTCATTAGCCACATTAACTGCACGCGTTGCGCCCATTTTACGCGCAAGGTCTAATCGGTATTCATTGACATCGGTGATCACTACATGACGTGCGCCAACATGTTTTGCAACTGCAGCAGCCATAATACCAATTGGGCCTGCACCTGTGATCAACACATCTTCACCCACTAAATCGAATGACAGTGCTGTGTGTACTGCATTACCGAATGGGTCAAAAATAGAAGCTAACTCATCACTGATATTGTCTGGAATTTTAAATGCATTAAACGCTGGGATCACTAAATACTCGGCAAAAGCCCCCTCGCGGTTAACACCTACACCAGTGGTGTTACGGCATAAATGAACACGCCCAGCGCGACAGTTACGACAATGGCCACAGGTAATATGCCCTTCGCCCGATACTCGGTCACCAACACTAAAACCGCGAACTTCTTGACCCATATCAACCACTTCACCGACATATTCATGACCTACTACCATAGGCGTAGGAATGGTGTTTTGCGCCCACTCATCCCACTTATAAATATGTACGTCAGTACCACAAATAGCGGTTTTACGAATTTTGATTAATAAATCGTTATGCCCAACTTCAGGTTTTGGCGCATCCGTCATCCAAATACCTGGTTCTGCTTTTAATTTAGATAATGCTTTCATGAATCACACTCAATAAAAAAACCGCTGCGAAGGCAACGGTTTAAAATAAATTAATTAGATAATGCCCATTTCTTTACCAATACGGGTAAAGGCGTCAATTGCGGTATCTAATTGCTCAATGCTGTGCGCAGCAGAAATTTGTGTACGAATACGCGCTTGGCCTTTTGGCACCACTGGGAATGAAAAACCAGTGACGTAAATACCTTCTGCTAATAACTTATCAGCCATTGCCGACGCAACTTTAGCATCACCTAACATTACTGGAATAATCGCGTGATCTTTACCCGCACAGGTAAATCCAGCCGCTTCCATTTGCTCACGGAAGTATTTAGCGTTTGACCATAACTTAGCACGCAATTCACTGCCATTTTCGAGCATTTCTAATACTTTGATTGATGCTGTAACGATTGAAGGCGCTAATGAGTTTGAGAATAAATATGGGCGAGAGCGCTGGCGTAACCATTCAACTATTTCTTTTTTACCTGATGTATAACCACCCGATGCACCGCCAAGCGCCTTACCTAAAGTGCCGGTAATAATATCAACACGGTCTAGCACGTTGCAGTACTCAGGTGTGCCTTTGCCGTTTTCACCGACAAAGCCAACGGCATGAGAGTCATCAACCATAACAAGTGCATTGTATTTATCAGCAAGGTCACAGACCGCTTCAAGATTACAAATAACCCCATCCATTGAGAACACACCATCGGTGGCGATTAATTTTGTTTTTGCACCCGCTTCATCGGCAGCAATCAATTGCTTTTCAAGATCTGCCATATCATTATTTGCATAACGGAAGCGCTTTGCTTTACATAAACGAACGCCATCAATGATAGAAGCATGATTTAACGAATCAGAGATAATCGCATCATCAGCGCCTAAAATTGTTTCAAATAAACCGGTATTGGCATCAAAACATGATGAATATAAAATCGTGTCTTCCGTTTCTAAAAATTCACTGATCTTCTTCTCTAATGTTTTATGAATGTCTTGTGTACCACAAATAAAGCGTACTGACGCAACACCAAAGCCATGGTCATTTAAGCCGTTTTGTGCAGCCTGGATCAGCTCAGGGCTATTCGCTAAACCTAAGTAATTATTTGCACAGAAGTTAATAACTTTATCACCAGAAGCAACTTGAATTTGTGCTTGCTGCTGCGAAGTAATAATACGCTCATTTTTATATAAGCCTTCGGCTTTTACATCTTCAATTTGCTGCTGAAGCTGAGTAAAAAACGCAGATGCTCTCATCTGTAATCTCCAAATTATTGAACGGGGTGAGCGTACTTAAGTTAACACGGCTCATCTTTGTGGCTATTGTAAAAGTTTAGTCAAACAAATGCACTGTTTGTAGTTCATCGCAGAAATAAGGAACTGACAACTTATGCTGCCAGTTTACATTGGGCTATAGCAATATTGAGGGTAAGTCTGCTAACGAATCACAAACATGATCTGCCGAGTCGATGGCTACCGCATCAAACTCCTGCCCGGATCGTACAAGCACCCGAGTGCCAATAACCGCTTTACTTGCCGCTTGCATGTCGCTTAGTTTGTCTCCAACCATAATGCTGCAAGCTGGATTGATATGATGATCAGCGATACCTTGCAGTAACATGCCCGGAGCTGGTTTACGACAATCACACTGTTTGAGGTATTCGGGTAATGCTTTTTTCGGGTGGTGTGGGCAAAAGTAAACATCCGTCACCTTTACTTGATGCGCAGCAAATTGGGCTATCATCCACTGTGTTAAAGCGTGAAAATCCGCCTCTGAATAGTAACCACGGCCAATACCAGATTGATTAGTCACTATGATCAGTTTATAGCCTGCATCAGCAAACGCCTTACATGCAGTAAATACGCCTGGCACAAATTCAAATTTATCCGACTCATAAACATACCCGTGGTCAATATTAACCACGCCATCACGGTCTAAAAATAAGGCTTTATTGATATTGCTCATAATTGCTCTTTCTCAACCACAAGGTCAAACATCAAAGCTACTTCATCAACACTTATTTGGCTCATTAGATCACTGCCTTTAACCCGCGTACCCCAAGGTAATCGCTCAGCGGTTTTACCAGTTTGCTTGAGTAAGTTTTGGTGATACACCTCAACCACGTAATTTTGATATAAATAGGGTCCAGTGCGTTTCGGGTTTGAGTGGGCATATAAACCAATAACGGGAGTGCCTACGGTGACGGCCATATGAGCAGGGCCTGTATCAGGTGCTAATACCAATGCAGCTCGTTTAAGTACGCAAAGCAACTCTTTGAGTTTTGTTTTACCCACTAAATTAAGGATTGGCGTTTTAGTGGCTGCAATAATGTCATCACTGAGCGTCACTTCAAGCTCTGTCGGGCCACCCGTGATCACCACATGAAACCCTTGCTTGTAGGCATGTTCTGCAAGCTTAGCATAGCGTTCAGCCAGCCAATTGCGTTCTTTTTTACTGGCAGCAGGAGAAATCACAAAAATTCGCCCCTCTAATCGCTCCGTACCAAGTAATTCATCAGCATTACTTTGATCATGTTCGCTGACTGGCATTTGCCAGTTTGGTTGATAATCAGGTACGCCTATCGCCTGCGCAAAGCCTTTAAAGCCTTCTAACACATGAGCCTGCTGCTGTGGTGCAATGCGCTGGTTAATAAATAAGCTATGCAATTCTTTTGAGCGTGCCCAATCAAAACCAATTTTAACTTTTGCAGGAATACAACGGGCCACTAAGTTAGCTCGAAGTGCCACTTGCATATGCAGCAACACATCAAACTTACGCCCTTTAAATTGTTGTTTTAATTGCTGATAGGCTGCTTTGCCTTGTTTTTTATCAAACACCACCAGCTCAACACCGGGTAAATCAGCTAGTAACATGGCTTCAATTTTGCCGACCACCCAGGTAACTTTTGCATTGGGGTGCGCTTTTTGAATTGCCTGTACTGCAGATACGCCATGGCAAACATCACCAATTGCTGAGAGTCTTAAAATACAAATATCTGAATAGGTGGTTGAGTCAGTCACAGGTGTCCTTTGCTTTATGCTGGATAATTATCATGATCTTAAATTAACCACTCACTATTGCAAGCACTTATGCTCGGCTTTAAAACAGGTTAAGATAGCACTATCACCTGCAATAAAATAAGTACGCCATGTTTAACCAGCAAACCATCAATGAACATATTATTTTAAGCCATCCTGAACATAGTGCCGAAATTAGCTTAAATTGGTTTGATAATGAATATTGGCAGCAGCAAGGAAAAATTGTCGGTGCCAAAAAAGGTCGCGCAACTGCATGGTTTTTCTGCCATAACGGGCTAACAGCAGTGCTCAGGCATTATTGGCGTGGCGGTTTAGTGGGTAAAGTGCTAAGTGATCAATATGTGTTTTTTGGACTGGAAAAAACCCGTGTTTACCAAGAGTTTTCATTAATGATGAAACTGTACGAGTTAGGCCTCAATGTACCAAAGCCGATTGCAGCTAAAATATCGCAAGCTGGCTTAATTTACCGTGGCGATATAATTACTCAAGCTGTTGTAGGCGCACAAAGTGTGCTTGATATATTAAAACAACGTCCCTTTAGCGCACAAGAGTTAATTAAAGTAGCACACACGATTGCGGATTTTCATAATCATGGGGTGTATCACGCTGATTTGAATATTAACAACATTCTATTTGATGAAACGGGCGAGATATACATTATTGACTTTGACCGCTGTGAACTAAAACTCCCTGCCAGTAATTGGCAACAAGCTAATATGACCCGCCTTGCTCGTTCGTTTCATAAAGAGCAAGGCCGAAATAAAGTAATGCATTGGCAAACTACAGACTGGCAGCAGTTACACACAGCATACCAGTCCACTCTTAAAATATAGCCGTTAAGCCTTTATTTTACTGATCACTTTTGACGTAGAGCAGCCATTTAAAAACTCAAGTACTTCAACTTTTCCGCCATGGCGAAGTACATGATCAGCGCCTGCAATTTGTTCAACAGTGTAATCTCCACCCTTTACTAAGATATCAGGACTGATCAGCTCAATTAATTTAGCGGGTGTATCGTTTTCTTCAACTGCACCAAATGGAATTACCCAATCAACTGATGCCAAAGCGCTCAGCACCATAGCACGCTCATCAAGCGGGTTAATAGGGCGCTCTGGACCTTTTAAACGCGTTATTGATTCATCATTATTTAAACCGACGACTAGACGATCTCCACGTGCTTTGGCTTGTGCTAAGTAACGCACATGCCCCGCATGTAAAATGTCAAAACAACCATTGGTGAACACGATAGTTTCACCATTTTGCTTTGCAAACTCAATATGCTGAAGCACATCATCAAATGGGGTTTGATAATGCTCACCGGTTTTTTGTAAGTATTGACCTAACTTACGACTTAACTCTTCAGGCGATACCGTAGCTGCCCCTAATTTACTCACTGCAATTCCAGCCGCAAGGTTAGCAATTTCCACTGCATCTTTAGGCTGCATTCCTGCACCTAACATCACCGCCAGAGTTGCAATAACAGTATCACCAGCACCGGTAACATCACTGACTTCAAGCTGTTGCGCTGCAAAATCGTGTTTTTCATCGGCACTAATAAGTGACATACCTTGCTCTGAGCGAGTCAATAGCATGGCCGCGATCCCTGCATCGCTGATCAGTGCTCGAGCACTGTCTGCTAAATGCTGTTCCGAATCTGTTTTACCACCGGCAAGCTTAAATTCATTCAAGTTAGGAGTAATAAAATCAGCACCGCGATATAAGTTTAAGTCTGAGGATTTAGGGTCAATTAGAACTGTTTTTCCAGCACTTTTAGCAAGTTTTATCATTTGCTGGATCAAGCTTAATGAGCCTTTATTATAATCTGAGAATAAAACAAAGTCGTACTCATCTAATACTAATTCCAGACGGTTTAAAAGTAATTGACTGTGTTGCTCAGTAAACATCTCTTCTAAGTCAAGTCTAACGACTTGTTGATGACGGCTAATCACACGCATTTTTGAAATAGTTGGCAAATCACAAACACTGACTAATTGTGAATCTATACGTTCATCAGCTAGAATTCGCTCTAATATTTGGCCGCTTTCATCTTCACCAATTAAACCCAACAAGCCAACTTTACCATCTAAACGAGCAATATTTTTTGCCACGTTTGCGGCGCCACCGGCTTTATCTTCAAATTTACTTACTTTCACTATTGGCACAGGTGCTTCTGGCGATATGCGCCCTGAATCACCATGCCAATAACGGTCAAGCATCACATCACCAACCACTAATATTTTAGCGTTAGACAGGTTTTTTAATAACGCTAGATCCATTACCTCTGCCCCGCTACAACCATATCAATGGCTTCACATAACCAATGACCAATAAACATATGCGCTTCTTGAATACGTGCGGTTTCGTCATCTTTAATAATAATGGATAATTTAGCGATATCTTTTACTTTACCGCCATCGCGGCCTGTAAATGCAACTGTATAAGCACCTATTTCATTTGCAGCAGCTAGCGCTAAATTAATATTAGCGCTAGTACCAGAGGTAGTTAAACCAATCACTAAATCCTCAGGCTTACATAACGCAAGAACCTGACGCTCAAAAACTGTGTCAAAGTGATAGTCATTACTATGCGCAGTTAAGATGGAAGTGTCGGTTGTTAGCGCCATAGATGCTAATGGGCCACGTTCTAATTTGTAGCGTACGACAAACTCTGCAGCTAAATGCTGAGCATCTGCTGCGCTGCCACCATTACCAAACCAAACTACTTTTCCACCAGCTTGCAAAGTACTGTGGCAAACTTCAAGCAATTGCATTACTTGAGGGTGGTATGTTTCCATCGTTTCAAACAATACTTGGTGACGGGTTAAACTTTCAAGGTAGCTGCTCGCTACAGAATCAATATTAGACATGGGTAATCCTCTCAAAATTAGTCTGACTAGCTACTACCAAAAAAGTGCCACTGACAACCACGTATAGTTATCACCAAAGACATCTTCGCCGTAAGTTAAAGTTGTTTCAATATTATATTCTTGCCACTTTCGGTTATTACTGATTTGTAACTCAATGGCTTGTTTATATTGCTCACTAACACCACCAAAATCGTTAACATAGCCACTCTCGTTATCTATTAAAGTAAACTTTGTACGCCAAAAAGAATCCTGTGTGGCTGCATAAGAGACCTCAAGGCTATGTATATTCGAAGGCACACCATCACCAAAATAACGTTTATCAGCAGCATAATGACCAATAACATAGCCATCATTAGTATTGCCATTTGTTGGATATATGTAATTCATATACCAAAGACTATGCATGCTAGTATATTCGTAGCGAAGTGACAGATCGCTAGTTAATTGAGGTAAGAACACGCCATAATTATAAACAATATTACCAAATTGGTAGTTTTTGTGTTCTTTGGTATCTTCGCCGCCATACTCAAAATAAAGCTCTGCCGGCATACCCCAATTAAAGTTCACAACACTCGTTATTGAAGCAAACTGGTCGCCAAGTTCATTATCAGGGCCCCCCGCTATTGCACCATTATCATTACCTGCAGGGTCAAAGAATGCTTTAGCTACATCGCTAAAACCAACATCACGAGGCCCACCACCAAATTGCATCATACGATTAATGCCAATTTTCCACCCATCTACAGGCTCTAAACTAATATGTGTGCCAGCTAAGCGAGGCGTGCCATCATGCAATTCATTTTGATATAATATGCCTTTTTCAACATGTTCAAGCTCGGAGTAATAAAGCTCAAAATCAAAGTTCCACCAGTTATGGGCTGGTGCCACCATCCCTAATGAAATTGATGGCGAGGTACGGGCATTAGTAGAAATAATCTGCGCTGATTGCTTAAACGGCGAAAACCAATGCTCTTTGTAACCAATATTTAACTGCAAGTCATCGCCAGCAAAACTGACAAAACTGTTATAATTAACGAATTTATTTTGCTTCGCGCGATAATCAACTCCCACTTGCATCAAGGTATAGTCATTAGGACGCCAAATACCCTCAAAGAACACTTGCCCCCATTCATCAGAGCTCACACCACGTTGATTGGCAAGCTTGGTTGCATTGCTGCCATCAGCACGCAGCTTAACACCTACTCGAGTAATATTATCGTTGCCTTGATAAGGCTTAATTTTAGCACGTATTGCCGCGACCAAACTTGGCTGTGCATTTTGCAATTTAGTAAGCGCCGCTTCAACTTCCGTTAAGCGATAAGGCTTTGTCATCGGTGTGCCTGACGTCAAGGCAAATAACGTATCGAGCTGATGATCAAGCTGTGCATCCATGCCAATTGGTAAGTAAGCAGTTGGTGTTGCAAGTGAAGGCAATGCGCAACTCATAAAACTGGTTAATACCACGGCTTTTATCAATTTGAATTTCATAACGACTGTATTTTTCATAATGGTAGTTAAATATTACCAAATTAGCTGCAACTAAACACCCAAAACTCTCTGTTCTAACGCTTTTTAACAATTTCGCATTTTGCTTAAAGGGTATCCGCGTTATCATTAGTGTTTATAATTCGAGGCTGGAAAATGGCACGCTTTTTTTATTCACTGATTCTTTATTTGCTTAGTCCTCTCATAACCTATTATTTATATATACTTAGAGGTAAAAAGAACGCAGGTTATCGCGCGCACTTTGCGGAACGATTTGGCTTCATTACGATAAAAAATACCTCGCAAGAAAGTACAGTATTAAAAGATGATCTAATAGTGATCCACTGCGCTTCAGTTGGTGAAGTACTTGCTGCAACGCCTTTGCTCAAAGAGCTACAATACCAGCAGCCAAGTAATTCATTTATGATAACCTGTAACACCCCCACAGGCCGTGAACAAATACATAATAATTTTAAAGACTCGGTACAGTGCGCCTATTTACCTATTGATTACCCTTGTGCTACAGCGCGCTTTTTAAAGCGTGTTAAACCCACGTTAATGTGTATTTTAGAAACCGAACTTTGGCCTAATCTTATGGCGCAGTGCAAACAACAAAATATTCCTGTACTGGTACTCAATGCGCGGCTTTCAGCAAAATCGCAACAAGGTTATCAAAAAGTAGCGCCATTAACTAAGGTTATAATGCAATCAATTTCCGCTTTAGCTAGTCATAATCATGAAGACGCTAAACGCTTTATTGAGCTTGGCCTCAATGAGCAAAAAGTGCATATTACTGGCTCAATTAAATTTGATATAAAGCCAACTAGCGAGCAGTTAGACAAAGTCGATACCCTAAAAAGCCAATACAATAATCAGCGTTTTATCTGGGTTGCCGGTTCCACGCACCCTAGTGAGCATGAGCTGATATTAGCTGCTCAGCAGCTGCTGCTAAAACAGATTCCAGATGCACTGCTAGTTATTGCGCCGCGCCACCCAGAACAATTTGATAAGGTCGCCACATTGCTTGAAGACTCACCATTAAGCTTTAGCCGCCGCAGTAAAAATAACTATCAAAGCGAGCAAGTACTCCTTGCTGATACTTTAGGTGAATTGCAATGTTTATATGGTATGGCCAACATCAATTATATTGGCGGCAGTTTAATTGCACGTGGCGGGCATAACCCTCTCGAGTCAGCGGCATTTTCTGTCGGTGTTTTAACAGGCCCGCATACCTATAATTTCAACCATGTTTACCCTGAACTGATTGCATCAGGTGGGTGTATACAAGTAAGCGATACAAAGATGTTAGCGGAGCAACTATACGAGCTTCATCAACAACCAGCGTTTTGCCAGCAGCTAGGTCTAAAGGCAGCACAATGTGTTGCTAACAACCAAGGCGCCATCGCGAAAACGATCGCCATCATTAACAAGTTTTTAGAGCCACACAATGACTGAACAAAAAAAACTAACCTTACCAGAACAACAAACCCGTTTATGGGTAGCTAATGTCATTGTTAAATATAACTTTTGCCCCTTTGCCCGTAAAGAAGTTGAAAATAATTGCATTCATTATCAAACCAGCCAAGCAACCAGCATTGATGATGCTGTGATGGAGATGATCGAACAATGTATTGAACTTGATCAACAACCGGCTCGAGAGACTACATTATTGATGTTTGAACAAGGCTTTACTGACTTTGAGGAATTTTTAGATTTAGTGGATTTAGCCAATGCGCTATTAGTTGCCCAAGGCTTTGAAGGTAAATATCAAATAGCCAACTTTCATCCTGACTATGTGTTTGCTGATAGCGATGACAATGATGCAGCAAATTACACTAACCGCGCGCCTTTTCCTACCTTACATCTAATTCGTGAGGCTAGCATGAGTGCAGCACTTGATGATTATAATGAACCTGAATCAATTCCAGATCACAACATCAATTTAGCTCGCCGAAAAGGCATCGACTTTTGGCAACAATTACTTGCTGGATGTAAAAAGCCGAGTGCTTAATCACTCAGCTTTTAGTAAAAAGGAATGTTACTTTTTAACCCATTCTCCGTTCACTTCAACAAAGTGACCCGATTGGGTTTTTTCAATCGTTTTAGCAGCTGCCAGCGCTTCTACTTGAGAAAGCGACAAGTTGTTCTTTTTAGCGAGCTTTAAATACTGTGCTTTACGTTTAGCATTAATTTCATCGACAACCACTTTTGCCTCTGCATTTTGCACCACAAGGCCTAAATAACCCGAGCTGTCCTCACCCACTAGCCCTTGATTTTTTGCATCATCTAACGAAATGGCCCAAGCCGAAAACGACAAACACACCGCACTTAATAAAGTGACAATGCTTAGTTTTTTATTTTTTACTATATTCATACTTGCTCCTTAAAATAATTCGCTGTCATCACTAAATAAACTGTCGAGTTCTCTATCAACTTTTACGCGGATTTCATGATCGACCTTAACATTTAAGTTAATTGTAATAGGTTCCTTAGCGGCCACCTCAACACGATGCGTACATGCACTGAGTAATCCCAATGCGGTTAATATTACTAACCATTTAGTCATTATTACTTCCTTTTGTTGAATACTCTTGTTCAACTTTTTGCGTAATTTCATCACTTAAGCGCAGTGCTCGTAATAGTGTGAACACGTTCTCTTCATGATTATAGTTAAAATTAACTTGCTGTGCTTGCTGTTGATTATACCCTTGCAAATTAACGCCTAAGGTCATCCAGCCGTCAGGTTTTAAGTTAACACTACTTTTAATACTCTGAATATCTAAATTTTCAAGCAAGCCAAGTATAGGCCCTAACTCTTGTTGTTGAGCCTTTACCGAATTAAAAGCTGCATTATCAGTGATAAGTAATTTAGCAGCACCTTGATTAACAAGCTGCCCACCTTTAACCTCAATACCTGCTTTTGTGAAATAAACAGGCAAGTGTCCAGCTACATTTCCAGTTAAGCTAATACCCGATTTAGCATCAAGGGTAATGACCTTGCTAGCATCTATATTGTCAAATGTAACTAATGCTTGTTGCGGCTCTTCTGTAAGGCGATATTTATCCAGCAAAAAATGCCCTCCCATAACCTTCCCTGTAAGCTCCGTAACAGCAAGTTCATTTGCCTGTACTTGCCAAAACCCTGTTAGCTGTTTCACCACAGCACCAGCTCGTAATTCATTTAGTTCAAATGTAGAAGGCACAACATTAAGCTGCCCTGAATCATAACGACCTGTAAATTGAGTATTAAAATGCTTAGCAAGGTAATCTGTGTATAAACCACTTACACCGACTAGCTGTAAAGAGAGATCGGCCTGTTGCAGATTAATATCACCAGCAATACGGCCACTGACTTTACCATCTGTTAAGGTTGCAAGCGGCACAAATTGATGAAGCAGTGGGTTAAGCTTAGTAACTAACTGCTCTGAAATTATCACCTCAAATGGATGAGCTGTGCTTGTTATATTATGCATTGCCACAAGCTCTATCCCCTCTACATATATATGATGAGATGCTTGCAGAGCACGACTTTGTAAACCTGTTGAGCTTATACGAATATCGTTAAGTCGTAACTCTTCCGTTTGTAGCTTGGCTAACTTTGTTTCACTAGTTAAATCAAAAAACAATTCTCCTGCTGACAAACTTCCTGCAGCAGTTAGCTGATTCGTTAGCTGAGATAGTTTAATACTCCCCATATTAATAGTATCAATCTGGCTCGATAAGCTAGCGGTTAAGTATTGATTACTTTGTAGCTTCGCCTTAAAAGTTGCTTGGTAATTATCAATGCCAATATCATTCACTTTTAATTGCCCCAGCGTTAATTTTGCTGACAATTCGAGAGCAGGCTGTGCAGCCAACATGCTATTTATTGAAAAATGCCCTTGTGCACTAATATGCTGCGCATCAACATCGATAAAATCAGGCAGCGTAGCCACTTTTAACTGATAGTTACCATCAACATCACTGCTAACAACACTCGCGGCTATATCTAATAATGCAATATCATCACTCGAAAACGACAACGCGAATTGTGCCAATAGGGTTTCTAAAGGATTCTTTATATCAATCGCTAACTGTTTAACATTCATGAGCAGTTGTGATCCTGCCTGCAATGTTAGCTGATCTAATGTCAATTGAGTGTCTTGCACAATGATCTTACTAGGTAAAACTAATCGCCAATTTAACGGTATTTGCCGAGTAACAAATTGCTGCTGCGCATCATCATCGATAACACCACCCAAACTTTGTAAACACTCATTTTTGCCATTGAGTGTTGTTGCTAATTGCTGAGCATCTAGGGTTAATGTTTTTGAATTTAAGTTATAGTGACTACTGACTTTGCCACTACTTTTAATTGTCATCGAGCAGGTATTGATGGCGTAAGTGAAATCAGCACCTAGCTGAGTGTCTATATCGAGTACAATACCATCAAACGCGAATCTATTTTGGCTAGTTAAATTAAGTCCTGCAATCGAGTTTACAGCCGCGGCCTTAACTGTAGAAAGTAGTCGCTCATCAAGCTCAATATTTCCTGCCAACTTGGTATTTTTAACGTCAACCTCAGCTTTCACATCACCAGCAACAACAAACTCATTTAACACCGGCTCATTTATGCTGATAATAAGTGGTTTTTTTAATTGAGACTGAGTGATCACTAAACGTTTTAGATGTAACAACGGGCGACTTTGCGGTAACGCCAAAGCAAGCTTTTTAGCCACACTAGGCTCACTCGAAGAATCGGGGGTTACCAGTATTAAATTTGCACGGTTAACCGTAATGTTTTGAGTATTGGCCGTAATATCAGCTAATTCAAGCAACTGCCCTTGATAGCCAATACATGCTCGCTGTACATGGAGATCCAGATTGGTTGTTAACGACCAATCCAAACAATGCAATTCAACTCCAGCTTGATGCAGTGAAGGAGCAACAAAATGCAAGGTGATCGGCATGCGAAAAATATAGCCAAGTGAAAGTACACTTAGCACTAGAATTAATAACCCCCAACCTAAACGCTTAAACATA
>NZ_JACJEY010000219.1:0-266 GCF_014164295.1 Pseudoalteromonas sp. SG43-7 | reverse complement strand
AAGTGCTTTTTACTAGCTTGACTAGGCTTATCGCAAGTTAATACGTCCTTCATCGCCTCCAACTGCCAAGGCATCCACCGTGTACGCTTAGTCACTTAACCATACAACCCAAACGGGTCTTGCTTTCGCAATACTAAACAGTAAAGTTTAGTCATACGTTAGTGACAGTTTAACTTCGCCAGAAGTTAATATTGAATACTAAAGTAGATACCAATCAACAAACAAAACGTTCATTAAATGGCACTGAATGATACTGCTATCATTCT
>NZ_JACJEY010000218.1:0-267 GCF_014164295.1 Pseudoalteromonas sp. SG43-7 | reverse complement strand
AAAAACATCTGCTAATGCCTGCAAATTTAATCCCGTTAAATCTTGGCATAATTTTATAGCAAACCAGCGTGGTAAATTTTTCTCTTTTCGCCCCTTTTTAACCGTTATAATCTCATCAACTTCAATAGAACCAAAAGGGGTCTAGAACCAAAAGGGGTCAAATCTTGACTTCAGACATCAAACAATCTCGAAGTTTTTCTAATTGCAATTCAACCTTCTTATCTTCAATCATTAATGCATTTAATCTACCGACAGTTTTTGATATCG
>NZ_JACJEY010000217.1:0-270 GCF_014164295.1 Pseudoalteromonas sp. SG43-7 | reverse complement strand
ATGCAACACCCGTAGGCGTTGAGCTTGCTGACGCACCAACACCGAGCCACATTTAATATCGCGGTGGCAAGCCACTCGCCTACAAGTGATTTAACACCGAGATAAACTTTAACACCGTAGGCGTTGAGCTTGCTGACGCAAAAACACCACGCCACATTTTGAAACGCGGTGGCAAGCCACTCGCCTACAAGTAATTAATTAAACACCAGAGTAAAATTTAACACCGTAGGCGTTGAGCTTGCTGACGCACAAATACCACACCAAATTTTG
>NZ_JACJEY010000216.1:0-274 GCF_014164295.1 Pseudoalteromonas sp. SG43-7 | reverse complement strand
TGATTTATCATTTTGTAGAGCCGTTTTTAAATTAGCTTAACTGATCATCATCAGTCAATTTATTTAACTGTTTTCGTATCGATTCTCCTTTTAAGTTCAACTTAATTGAACCATGAATTAGCCTATCTAAAATGGCGTCAGCATGAGTTGATTCTCCTATCATTTCATGCCAGTTTTCCTGTGGTAGCTGGCTTATAATTATGTGTGATTTATACCCATACCGCGCATCGATTAATTCGAGTAAGTCACCTCGTTGCTGTGCACTCAGTGGTTC
>NZ_JACJEY010000215.1:0-286 GCF_014164295.1 Pseudoalteromonas sp. SG43-7 | reverse complement strand
CTAAATAAAGTGCTAACTGCGTTATAATTTATTCAAGTATAACAACTACATGTCGAAACTTACGCCTTGTTATCACTGTATTTATCTGTCGCTATAAATGGTCAGTAACTTAACACGATTGGTATTATACCAATCTGCCAAATTATGTGATCTAATTAGCGCACTGATACTTATCTACTTTTACTAAATTGAACTTAGAAAAATCCAAGCAACTTTTAGCTTTATCACGTAAAGAGCCTAATGCGAGAAAGCGAATACGCCTGCTTGCTGTTTCATTATTCTTTGA
>NZ_JACJEY010000214.1:0-288 GCF_014164295.1 Pseudoalteromonas sp. SG43-7 | reverse complement strand
AGCTTAACTTTCTTTTAGATAGCTAAGCAAGGCAAAAAATTTAGAGTCTCAATTGAAACTGAGTGACCAACAGAAGTAACTTATTTATAAGTTGCTTCGGCACAGTCAATTCAATATCGAAAGATATTAAATAAATTCAGAATTCATTGAGCATGTCCTTCGGGACAGAAAAAACTTTTAATTGAAGAGTTTGATCATGGCTCAGATTGAACGCTGGCGGCAGGCCTAACACATGCAAGTCGAGCGGTAACAGAGAGTAGCTTGCTACTTTGCTGACGAGCGGCGGAC
>NZ_JACJEY010000213.1:0-290 GCF_014164295.1 Pseudoalteromonas sp. SG43-7 | reverse complement strand
TGTTTAGTGGTTATAAAGAAATAGTCGAACAGGTTTCGCAAGCGTGGAATAAATTCATTTCTGTTCCTGATACGGTTAAAAGCATATGCTCTAGAGACTGGATAAAATTGACTTAATCTTTATGCCGATTGGTATAAAATGGGTATCGATGCAGGAAAAGACCTCTGCCTAGAAACCGAGCAAAACAATGTACAGTTTGTGATAAAGAACAATCAATTTATTGATGTTAAAAATGAACTCAAACAACAAACTAACAACGGCAATATCAATTACCAAAGTGCCGGCAACAA
>NZ_JACJEY010000212.1:0-293 GCF_014164295.1 Pseudoalteromonas sp. SG43-7 | reverse complement strand
AGCCGGAGCTGGCTGAAGAAGATGAATTTGATTTAGACGACATCGATAGTTTAATTGATGAGACTGGCGATAAAGCAATAGCAGAGCCAGAGCTGGCTGAAGAAGACGAATTTGATTTAGACGATATTGACAGTCTGCTTGATGAAGCTGGCGATAAAGCAACAGCAGAGCCGGAGCTGGCTGAAGAAGATGAATTTGATTTAGACGACATCGATAGTTTAATTGATGAGACTGGCGATAAAGCAATAGCAGAGCCAGAGCTGGCTGAAGAAGACGAATTTGATTTAGACGAT
>NZ_JACJEY010000211.1:0-294 GCF_014164295.1 Pseudoalteromonas sp. SG43-7 | reverse complement strand
CTTCTCTAGCAATTGAATACGTTGCTGTTCTGGTGTGAGTGCTTGTACATTTCCCGGGCTCTTACCATCTAGCTCAGATAGATATTGTTGCTTCCAACGTGATACTGCTGACTTTCCTGCGCCAGACATCTCTTCAATTTGCTTATTGGTATAACCTTCTTCTACCATTAATTTGGCATATTCAAGTTTTTGTTGTGCACTGAGTGTTACTTTTGATTTTCTGGTCATAGTGATACCTTTTGGGTTTAGCTCATTTTACGCTATAAACCTGTCCAGTTTCATTAGACCATTACA
>NZ_JACJEY010000210.1:0-296 GCF_014164295.1 Pseudoalteromonas sp. SG43-7 | reverse complement strand
AAATTAACCTTACAACAACTAAACACACTGTCAGATTATGTAAAACAGTCAGCAAGTTCTTCAGAAGGAGGCAGACTAATGGGGGAAGATATTGCTCAGTATATTTATGACCAGTTCAACATAAGGTATCACACCGATCATATTTACAAACTGCTCAAGAAGCGTGGATTTAGTGTTACCAGCAATGCAAAAATGATCCACTTCAACAATTGAAATCTGATCCAGTTAACTTAACACTGGTGCTTTTGGATAAGCACCATGATTTCAAAAGAAGAGTTCATGAAAATAAAAGTCTT
>NZ_JACJEY010000020.1:0-74825 GCF_014164295.1 Pseudoalteromonas sp. SG43-7 | reverse complement strand
TTAGCTCTGTTGTTTTTAAGCGATTCATAAGATCACAAAACACCATGAATGTTCCCTCGCTTCCCACATTTTTTAATACTATTAGTTCATTGATATATAAAGGCTAATTCTGGGGATACTTTAGATTAACAGCCATAAACATGCTAGACAGTAACTCTCTTCCTGATATTATTTTAACCGATATCGAAATGCCTAGCATGAACGGCATCGAACTCAGTGAGCAAATTGCATCAAAATACCCTGCTATAAAAATAGTTATTATGACCACCTTTTCGCGAGCGGGTTACATTAGGCGTTCTTTAAGTGCTGGCGTTAAGGGCTTTATTTTAAAAGAAGCCCCGAGCGATGAATTAATTAGCGCGCTTAAAAAAGTAATGCACGGGCAAAAGGTTATTGATCCTGAGCTTGCTATTAACGCATTAGATGATACTGATCCGCTGACAGATAAAGAACGAAAAGCATTACAACTCGCAAGTGAAGGGTTGAAAACAGCCGATATTGCCGCAAGGTTATACTTAAGCGAGGGCACGGTACGTAATTACTTATCAGACGCTATTGCTAAATTAAATGCCATAAACCGAGTAGATGCAGCGCGTATAGCCAAACAAAAAGGTTGGTTATAACGCCGTAATAAGCTGTTTAAAGCAAGTAAAAGCGCTTTCTTAAAAGTTTCATAGCTTTTGCCTGTCTCATTGATCGGTTATGGGTTAAAATAACATCATAACCAATTAACAAGATAGTGAATGTCAAACCAAGATCCTAATCTCAGTCGAGAACAAGAAAAGTACGAAAACCCTGTCCCAAGTCGTGAGTTTATACTTACTCATATAAAAGACCGTGCCAAGCCTGCTAATTTTCATCAATTATGTGAGGAGTTAGCGGTAAACGATGATGAGCGTCAAATTGCTTTTAAGCGTCGTTTACGTGCCATGGAGCGTGATGGTCAACTGTTCTTTAATAAATTTAAATGCTACGCCTTAATTGATGAAGCTGGGCTTGTTAAAGGCAAAGTAATCGGTCACCGTGACGGGTTTGGCTTTTTAGAAGTCGAAGGCGAAAGTAAAGACTGGTTTATTGCCAAGCATCAAATGAGTTCGGTGCTGCATGGCGACATAGTACTGGCTAAAGGCACCAAACGAGGCTCCGGCGGCAAGTGCGATGCGCGTATTATTAAAGTGCTGGCTGGCGAGCGAGCACCGATTGTTGGTCGCTATTTTGTTGAGCATGGCATAGCAGTGGTGGTGGCGGAAGATCCACGTATCACCCAAGATATTATTATTTTGCCGGGCAGTGAAAACGGCGCACGTCACAACCAAATGGTGCAAGTGCAAATTACCCAAAACCCTAACCGTAATATGAATGCGGTAGGGAAAATCATTGATGTACTGGGTGAGCATTTAGCCCCAGGTATGGAAATTGAAGTGGCACTGCGTAATCACGATATCCCGCATGTATGGCCAGAAGCGGTTGAAAAGCAGGTTGAACACTTAGGTGAGTTTGTCGAAGAAGTTGACAAGCAAAATCGAGTTGATTTACGTGATTTACCATTGGTTACGATTGATGGTGAAGATGCTCGCGATTTTGATGATGCTGTGTATTGTGAGCCTGTTGAATCGGGTGGTTGGCGGTTATGGGTGGCGATTGCTGATGTATCCCATTATGTCGCAATGAATACCCCACTTAACGCCGAGGCAATCGAACGTGGTAACTCAGTGTATTTCCCTGAGCAAGTTATTCCTATGCTGCCAAAAGTATTGTCCAATGGCTTGTGTTCATTAAATCCAAAAGTTGACCGTTTATGTATGGTCGCAGAAATGCTGGTATCGGCTGAAGGTAAACTATCAGGCTATCGTTTTTACGAAGCGGTGATGAATTCGCATGCGCGCTTAACCTACACCAAAGTAAACGCTATCTTACAAGGTGATGAGAAGTTACGTACTGAATACGCACCGGTCGTGCCACATTTAACTGATTTACAGCAAATGTATATGGCATTAAAAGCTGCCCGCCAAGAGCGCGGAGCGATTGAGTTTGAAACCCTTGAAACACGCTTTGTATTTAACGCTCAGCGTAAGATTGAATCAATAGTGCCGGTGCTGCGTAATGACGCCCACAAGCTGATTGAAGAATGTATGATTTTAGCCAATGTGTCTGCGGCTAAAATGCTTGAAAAACACGAAGCCAGCGCGCTTTATCGTGTTCATGCTGAACCAGATGGAGAAAAACTGGCTAACTTTAGACAGTTTTTATCAGAGTTGGGTATTGAATCAACACTCAGTGATGAGCCAACACCAAAAGAAATTACCCATGTGTTAGCCAAGCTTGGCGACCGCCCTGATGCTGAACTTATCCAAACTATGCTACTGCGTTCGATGAAGCAGGCAGTATATCAAGCTGAAAACATCGGTCACTTTGGTTTGTCATTAGGTGAATATGCACATTTCACCTCGCCAATTCGTCGTTACCCAGATTTAGTCGTACATCGTGCGATTAAAGGCATTTTGAAAGCCCAAGGTATGGTTACGTCGGGTGCGTATGTTTATAGTGACGAAGAAGTCGCGCAATTGGGCGAGCAGTGTTCAAATACGGAGCGTCGTGCAGATGATGCAACCCGTGAAGTAGCTGATTGGCTGAAATGTGAATACATGCAAGATCATGTGGGCGACGAATTTGAAGGAGTGATCTCATCGGTTACTAACTTTGGTTTGTTTATTCGCTTAGCTGATTTACAAATTGATGGCCTTATCCATGTCACTAATTTAGGCGATGAGTATTTTCAATATGATGGCGCTAAACATTGCTTGATTGGTGAGCATTCTCGTAAAGTTCATCGTTTAGGCGATAAAGTCACGGTTCAGGTTGCATCGGTAAGCTTAGATGAGCGTCGCATCAATTTAACGCTCAGTGGCGATGTTGCACAAGATAGATACGCCCGTCGTCGTGCTGATGCAAAAGGGCATCAGCCGGCAAGTGTTCGTTCGCAGCTAAAACGTGGCAAAATACCAGGTAAAAAAGCTGACGCGAAAGAGTCAGGTGAACTTAGCGGTCGTTCTGATCAGGGAAAACCAAAGCCAAAAAAAAACAGTGCCAGTAGAGGCAAAAAGAAGCCTGCAGGAAAATCAGCGGATGCTGGCACTACAACTACTGCAAAAAAACCAAAGAGAAAGGCCGTGAAAAAGCCGAAAAGACCCGGCAAAAATGCCCGTAAAAGTAAGAGTTCAGGAGCAAGTGATACGTGAGTAATGAATTAATTTTTGGCTTTCACTCTGTTGAAGCAATTTTCGCAAGTGAGCCTGAGCGTTTTATTGAAATTTATGCCCTAAAAGGACGTGATGATAAACGCTTATCTCCAATTATTGAAGAAGCGCGTAAATTTGGTATATCAGTGCAGTTTATGCAGCGCAAAGCCCTTGATAACAAATCAAAGGGTGAACAGCATCAAGGCATTATTGCTAATGTTATCGCAGCTCCTACTTTCAATGAAAAAGATTTAGATGCAATCATTGCGCGTGAAGAAACGCCATTTTTACTGGTTCTCGATGGCATAACAGATCCGCATAATTTAGGTGCTTGCTTACGTAGTGCTGACGCTGCCGGTGTTCACGCCATTATTGTGCCAAAAGATAAATCAGCAAAACTAAATGGCACAGCACGTAAAGTTGCCTGTGGTGCAGCTGAGACAGTACCGCTGATCCAAGTCACCAATCTTGCCCGTACTTTACGTGAAATTAAAGATGCCGGTGTTTGGGTTGTTGGTACTGCTGGCGAAACCGATGTTCATGTATTTGATGCCAATCTGACCGGGCCTATGGCGATTGTTATGGGCGCTGAAGGCGAAGGTATGCGCCGCTTAACGCGCGAACATTGTGATGTGTTAGTTAAAATCCCAATGGCAGGTACTGTATCAAGTTTAAATGTATCGGTTGCCACAGGTATTTGTTTGTTTGAAGTACTGCGTCAGAGAAATGCGACACAAGCTTAGTAATAATTGTTCAAAATAAAAGTTTAAACGCTGCTTTTTACATAGCAGCTTTTTTATTTTCCTTTATTTTTCCTATTTTAAAGAGTCCAACGTTAAAGCTTTATTAATTCAAATCTTTAAATGTAAATTGTTATAGTGTTAGTGTTGTTGTTATTGTTAATGTTAATGTCGTAATAATTAAAATAATATAAATTAAGGATTAATCATGTTTAGAGCTATATTCATATGCTTTGCTTTTATCTCTACATTAACTTACGCAAAAGAAAATCCATGGGACGCTTATGCTCACTTGCCAATAGTCGAGCAACCACAAATATCGCCAAATGGAGAGATGATAGCAACGGTTTATAATACTGATGATGGGCCAACCGTTAGCATTACAAAATTTCCAAGTATTGAATTAAATATTCTTGCTCGTATGAAAAAAAAACGAGATCGTATTGATTTTATACGTTGGTCTGGTGACAAGTATGTAATTGTTTCAACCAGCTACCCTGAATATAGTTATGGTCAGTTTTTACGTATTTCTCGATTATATGCTTTTGATGTGACAACAGGTGAACACAAAGTACTGACTACGAAACGCTTTTCAGAAAGTCGTTTTTATAAATATCAAAGTTTTAGATTAGTATCATCACTGAAACACGAAACCGATTATGCACTGGTGTCTACTTACGATGAAAACGATAGTGCATATTCTGTTTTTCGAGTTAATTTAGGTGATTCTCAATTTGAAAAAATACAGCGCAATAAAGACGGCATTAGTAGCTGGTATGCTGATAATAAAGGAGTGGTACGCTTAGGCATTGCTGTAGAAGAAAAAGACGATAAATTTACAGCCTCAGTATGGTATCGTGCAAAAAAAGAAGATGAGTTAGAAAAAATACATACTCACACTTGGGGTGAAGATAACACATTTAGTATAGAGGCACTTACGACTGACGGTACTAAAGCCTATGTAATGTCAGACAGAGAGCTAGGCCGTGAAGCGCTGTGGTTATATGATATCGCTTCAGGAGAATTTGAATCACTAGTTTATAGTCATGAAAGTTATGATTTAAGTAATACTATAAGAAATAGCGAAGGTGATTTGATTGGAGTTGGTTACTATGATGACTTTTATCAAACCTTTTATTTTTCAGAAAAAGATGCTCAACAAGAGCAAGCAGTCGGTAACTTATTTAAAGATAAACAAGTAACAATTGCCAGTCGAAATCGTGACCATAATCGGTTATTAGCATATGTGGTAAGTGACAGTAGTACTCCAGTCTATTACTACTTTGATTTAAAAACTAAAAAAGGTGGTGTTTGGCTCTCTCAATATCCATATTTGGCATCAAAAGAATTCAGTTCTGTCCAAAACTATAATTTTAAAGCCAGTGATGGTATGGATGTTTCAGGCTATTATACCCAGCCAAAAGGTGCTAAACAGCCACCATTAATTGTTATGCCTCATGGTGGGCCTAATGCAAGGGACTATAAGTATTTTAATAAAGAGTTACAGTATCTAGTTAGTTTGGGTTATGGGGTGCTACAAGTTAACTTTAGAGGTTCAGCGGGTTTTGGTAGTCAATTTGAAACTGCTGGTTATTATCAGTGGGGTAAGCGTATGCAACAAGATGTTTACGATGCGATGGATTGGGCAATTGATTCTGGTTTAGCTAAAAAAGGCAATGCGTGTATTTATGGCTCAAGTTATGGAGGTTATGTGGCATTAACGGCGGCAGCTCAAGAACCTTATCGTTTTAAGTGTATAATTAGTGCTTCAGGCGTATCTGATCTTGAAACTTTTGTTGAAGATGAAAGTAGGCAAGGGTCTTATTTAGGTAATATTGTTGATATGACAGATAGTAATGCCGTAAAGGCGTTAGCTGATGTATCAGTCATTAATATGGTTGACAAAATTAAAGCCCCGGTACTACTTATTCATGGTGATAACGATACCCGAGTTGACTATAGGCAATCGAGCATTTTTTATAGTAAGGCTAAAAACCACGTTGACGTCAAATATGTAGAAATTAAAGATGGCACGCATTTTTTTGATGATTTAGAAAGCCAAAAAATATTGTTCTCAGAAGTAAGCTCTTTTCTGCAAAAGAACTTATAACATGTAAATGTTTTTTAGCTATTAAAAACTGTTTAGTTGAATAAGCAAATTTGTTTATTACCGAACTTATAAAACCTACTTGCTTAATTTTCCGACTAAGCGTAAAATGCGCGCTCATTTCGGCCTATTTAATATTAATTCCTTGCCTTAAACCGACCGGCTGAAACGGTAGAAGGCTCTATTAACCGTAAGGAATATCCATGCGTCATTACGAAATCGTATTCATGGTTCACCCAGATCAGAGTGAGCAAGTTTCTGGTATGATCGAACGTTATACTGGTTCTATCACTGAAGCTGGTGGTGTTATCCACCGTCTTGAAGACTGGGGCCGCCGTCAATTGGCATACCCAATCAACAAGCTTCATAAAGCTCATTATGTTCTTATGAACGTTGAAGCACCTACTGAAGTAATCAGCGAGCTAGAAACTACTTTCCGCTACAACGATGCAGTGCTTCGTAACTTAGTTATGCGTACTAAAGACGCTGTAACTGAAGCATCTCCTCTTGTAAGAGAAGAGAAGAAAGAAGCACCAGCTGCTTAATTGTTTTGAGTCCAAGCATGGCGCTTGATCAGCGAGAATTTTAAGGTAAACCATATGGTCAGTCCTTTTATGAATCAGCTGGTTATTTCTGGGGTTGTTTGTAAAACACCTAAGATTAGCCAAAGCCCTGCTGGTATCCCGCATTGTATTTTTGTTGTAGAACATAAATCAATGCAAGTTGAAGCAGACCTTAACCGTAATAGTTATGTTCGGCTTCAAGTGGTTGCCAGCGGTAAGCAAATGCAACAACAGACTCAACATTTGCACGTTGGGCAGGCATTGCAAGTGAGCGGTTTTTTAAATCGTCACGAAGGTCGTAACGGCCTTAGCCAATTGGTTTTGCATGCTCAGCATATAGAAAGAATTATTTGAGGAATTTATCTCATGGCACGTTATTTCAGACGTCGTAAGTTCTGCCGCTTTAAAGCGGAAGGCGTACAACAAATCGATTATAAAGATCTAGCTACTCTTAGAAACTATGTTACAGAAAGTGGCAAAATCGTACCTAGCCGTATTACAGGTACTAGCGCTAAATACCAGCGCCAGCTAGCAACTGCTATTAAGCGTGCTCGCTACTTAGCCCTTCTTCCATACACTGACTTACATAAGTAAGCAGCGGATTAACACGTTTTTAAAAGGTGTAGAAACATGCAAGTTATTCTACTAGATAAGATCGCTAACCTAGGTGGCCTAGGTGACCAGGTTGTAGTTAAATCTGGCTTCGCACGTAACTTCCTTTTCCCACAAGGTAAGGCAGTTCCTGCAACTAAAGCTAACGTTGAAACTTTTGACGCACGTCGTGCTGAGCTTGAAGCGAAAATCGCTGACCAGCTTGTTGCTGCACAAGCACGCGCTGATAAGCTTGAAGCATTAGCTGAAGTTACATTAGTATCTAAAGCCGGTGACGAAGGTAAGTTATTCGGTTCTATCGGTACTCGCGACATCGCTGACGCTATCTCAGCTGTTGGTGTTGAAGTTGCTAAGTCAGAAGTTCGTTTACCTCTAGGTACTATCCGTGAGACTGGCGAATTTGACGTATCAATCGCAGTTCATTCAGAAGTAACGGCTACTATCAAAGTAATCGTAATCGCTGAAGCTTAATTTTTAATTAAGCGAAAAAAGCCGTGCTGAAAAGCACGGCTTTTTTGTTTATTATTATCATCCATATCACTAGCTAGCATATCATTTTCCACATAAATATTGATTAAAGTCCCTTTTTTAGGTTTTTTATCTGGTATTGTTTGATCTAAAGTAAAAACTAATTATTTATACCTATTAAAATGTAGCGACATTGTAATTATATTACAGATTGTTGACAGTGACAGCGCTGTCACTGTATATTGTTTGTGCACTGGGCATAGTGTTAAGGATGTAAAAATTGAAAGAGCAGATAATGAGAAGTACGAAGCTTTTTTCTGGTTTCACATTAATCGAGTTATTAATAGTCGTAGCTATTCTAGGTATTTTATACAGTGTAGCTATGCCTTCATATATTGAGCATATGGAGCGTAGTCGCCGTGCCGATATTCAACAAGTAATGTTGCAACATGGTGCAGTATTAGAGCGTATTTATTCGCGTAATGGTGGTTATCCAAATGCTTTTGATACGGCAAAAAATACAGATTTTTATACTTTTACTTATACAGCGCTAAACCGCGTTAGTGGCGCTGCAGCTGATGCTAATTTTAAAAGTCGTGCATTTACATTAACTGCAACCCCAAAAATCGGTTCTGCCCAAGCAGGAGATCGCTGTGGTGCATTAGTGATTAAGCATGATGGCACACAATCAGCTGATGCTAATAGTTGCTGGGAGTAACAATGACTAGAACAGCCGGTTTTACATTAGTGGAGTTGATGATTGTGGTTGGGATCGTTGCGATTATGGCGGTATTAGCGTTTCCTTCTTTTAGCCAGCAAATCATGCAAGATCGGGTTGTTACCACCGCAAATCAGCTCAATAGTGTGTATAAATATGCGCGCAGTGAGGCGGTAAAACGTAATCGTGAGATTAAGCTAGTGGTAAGTGGCGATAAATGGCAGGTAACAGCAGCTGTTGATGGTGTTGATACAGTATTAAAAGAATTCGTCATCCAACATCATGGTGTAACAGTTGGTTTAGTTGATCGTACCGTGTGGTCAAGTGGCGAAATCTCTGCGGCGAGCGAGATTTTAATTAAAGATGACAATGATAAAACGGTAGATTATTACTTGTGCATTTTAAAAAGTGGCCAAAATTGGTTAGCTGAAAAATCAGTGGCGTGTGCATAATGATTAAACAAAGTGGCTTTTCATTATTAGAAGTGATGCTGTCAGTTGTTATCGCCGGTATTGCTTTATTAGGGTTGGCAGCAGCTCAGCTCAAATCGCTACAATATGCCACTAACAGTTTTAATTACACTGTATCGTTGGTGCAAGGGCAAAATACGTTAGAGCGTATTTGGCCTCGCTTGTGTGAGTTACAAACGACGAATCCGGCTTTATTCACGGATGCTAACTTTCGTGCCTCTTTAGACCCGCAAATCGATGATTATCAGCTGAGCTTACCTGCGGCGTATGCGCATGATATGCAAATCACAGTTTCATGGGCTGATGAGCGGATCAAGCAACAAGACCCTGCTCAATTAGAAAATCAAATTACCTTAAATGCTAGTTACCCTGAGCTACCAGTTGGGTGTATTTGATGATGGCAATTTATCGTCCGCGAGGTTATACCCTTGTAGAACTGATGGTGGCTCTAGCCGCTGGTTCATTCCTACTAGCTGGAGTTAGCCTTTCATACTCAGCTATTAAAGGCACTATTTCAGTTAGTAAAGAGCTTGAAAATGCGCAAGAAGTAATACGTTACACAAGTAAGGTTTTTACGCGTAGCATTAAACAAACACCAAGCGCACCTTTGGTTGCAGCAGATGGCTCGGCAATTACTGTTACTCAGCCAGCTGGGGTTATCACCTGTAATGGCAGTGTATCAACAGCTGATATAAATGAAGTTTATAGCCTAGTAGGCAATAATTTAATGTGTACATTAGGAGCTGCTCCAGCAGAGCGGTTATTGACGGGAGTCGCCCGGTTGAGTTTTGCAATTGATAATAACATTGTCACTATTTATGTTGGCCCAGAGAACTTACCTGCGCAATTTGAAGACACTATTGCCATTGATATTGCGGTTTCTAATGTTATTTTAAACAATGCTTTTGGTGGTGTGTAATGGCTAAAAAACAAAGTGGTTTTACGCTTGTAACAGTACTTATCCTCACCAGTATGGCGAGTATTGTGGTACTTAATTCATTGCGTGAAAATATTATTCAAGAGCGTATGAGTGGCAATTTTCAAAAGAAAATAAATAGCCGGTTACTCGCTGAAAAAGGTATTTTCGAAGAAGCAAAGTTATTACAGCAAGCTTTTTCAGATGATAAAAGCTTAGATATCGATGGCTTGATCGCAGCGACAGGCACAGCATCAGGGCGCGGTTTGATTGGCGAAGATGCAACTTATAATGCCACTATTAGTAAAAATGCTGCTGGAGAGCTAGAAATCATCAGCTTGGGTGAGCGTTATGGTGGTGATGCACAAAGTAATTTAGTCGCACGGTTTGGATTTACGCCCGGAAATAGTCTGACTCCTTACTCAGATGCAATCATTGGTTGTCGCGGTGTGTCATTGGGGGGATCGGGGAAAATAACTAGCTATGACTCTACTGATGCAACGTATGTTGGTAATGATGCTGATGTGAGAACTACAGTTCACAATGCAGATGTAACATTAAGTGGTACAGGAACAATTAAGGGAAGCGTAGCCTCTACAGGTTCTATTGTTGTAAGTTCTTCACAATCTGTTGAAGGGGATTTATGGGCAAATAAAGATATTCGCTTCCCGTCAGGAACAAGTGCATGGAATACAAAAATCAATGGTAATATTTTTGCCAATGGAAACATCCAACTTAAAGATATGACGGTGAACGGCTATGTTCGCACTGAAAAAGACTTAACCTTAAATCATGGTGTTCATGTAAACCAGAGTAATGCTGAGCTTGCTGATATCCTTTATGGTGGCAGCTTACTAAGCTCTGCTAGTTATACTAATAATTCTGTAGTAAAAACTTTATCAAGCAGCGCTTATGTTGAAGGTTTGAAAGTACCTAATGTTGCAGGTTTAGATCCCGATGATCCAGATAGCATACCTACATATGCGAAAGATAAATGCGATCCATTGAATATTAGTACTTTAAGCGAATTAAATGCATTTGGACCTTTCCCTGATTTACTTTTAACTAAAAATACGAAAAAAATTCAAATTAACGAAGATAAAGCTATTTTTACTAATAATGGAACGGTTACTGAATACCTTGCAAAAGACGCTAACGTGTTAGGTGCTAAACAAGAAAATATGTACTTTTTTAATGATTTAACTATAAATGGTGGCAGCTTAGATGCATTGTTAGCTGGCGATAGCAATCAGAAAATCGGCATTTATATTGCAGGTGATTTTTCAATTACTGGCAGTGGAGAGTCTCATTTTAAAATACATAAAGGGGTGAGTCTAAGCCTTTATGTAATGGGGAAAATACATATTCGAAAGAGCCCCGTTGTTGAACAAACTGTTGTAAAGTTAACACCTTCAGATGCATATGCGTTGAATATTTTTTCAGGGTATAAATCTGGCGATGGTGCTTTGTCATGTAAAAAGAAAGATGGCGCAAGTGATAAATTTGGTATTTATATCGCCTCTAACGCTGATATGTTCGCGACAATTTATTCTCCCTTAACTGATGTTAGAGTTGATGCTGGAGCTCGTTATACCGGTTCTATCCGCGGAGGCAGCGTATCAAATTGCGGTAATGGTGAAACGAGATACGATGTTGCATTAAAAAACATGACTTCAGGTGGTGGCTCTAATGGTGGATCTAAAATTACCTTTTTAGGCTGGTCATATAAAGTACCGGAAAAAACCACTGAAGGGCCCGAAGAAGATCCCCCAGAAGCAACGTTATAAAACCACTTGATAAAACGGCTAGCTGATAAGTTAGCCGTTTTTTGTTAAAAATAATTTCATGTCATTTAAACCTTTTCACTTACATCTCACGTCTAACTATTCAAGAAACTTAAAATTCTGAAAGATCGTATTTCCTGAGTGCTTAGGTATACTCATTTCATAATAATAATCATAAAGGGACAACATCAACGATGTTGATAGATGCAAAACATGCTTTTACACAGCTAAGCGAAGATGCACTTATTACCCGTGTAAAAAGCGGTGATCAAAATGCTTATGCTGCACTTTATGAATTACATGTAAAGCGGGTTTATGGATTGTGCTTACGGTTACTCGCAGATCGCGAACATGCCGAAGATGCAACTCAAGAAGTATTTGTGCAGCTGTGGCATAAAATCGCTAGCTTTGAAGGGCAGTCACAGTTTTCAACTTGGCTGCACAGTGTCACCAGTAATATTGCGATTAGCTATTTACGTAAACATAAGAATTGGTTGCAAAAAGTAGTGAGCTTCGAGCAAAGCGGTATGGATGAACAAAGCGCAACAGATTGCCAAGGTCTAAATGGACTCGACAAGTTAGTATTACGACTACCTGAGCGAGCTCGTATGGTATTTGTGCTGCACGCCATTGAAGGTTATCGCCATGAAGAGATTGCCACTATGTTAGGAATGGCAGTGGGTTCTAGTAAGTCGCAATTTCATCGCGCCCGTCAGTTATTAAAAGAGTGGTATGAAAATGAGTAAGCCTAATTTTGAAACATTTTTAGCTGAGTCAATCAATAACACTGAGTTAGAGATCTCACCACAAAAAGATTTATGGCCAGGTATCGAAAAAGCATTAACGCATGCTCCTCAGGCGCAAGGTAAAGCTGCGCTGTGGCCTAAATTAGCGGGTGTGGCAGCATGCTCGGTGGCGGCTTTATTAACCGTGCAGTTGCTGTTTTCCGGCTCTGAGCCTGCGACAAGTGTGGTGATGAGTGACTATTTTACCCAGCAAAAACAAACCTTGTTGGTGCAATATCAAAATCAGCCTGCATTGACAGATAACTGGCAACAGCAATTAACAGAATTAGAGGACGCTGAGCGGGCAATAAAGCAAGCACTCGACAATGAGCCTGAGAATCCAGCGTTATTAAAAATGCTCGCACAGGTTTATCAGCAGCAATTAGATCTAATCAATAAGGTGCATGCACCGAAGTGGCAACAAATTTAGGAGTATCAACCATGAAAACATTACTATTAGCACTAACTTTATTGCCGTTTTTCGCCTCTGCTGGTGAGAAAATCAATGAACAAATTGAGGTGCCCGCTAATAAGCGTATTTTTATAGATAACCAACGCGGTGATGTACGTATTGAGGGCTGGGATAAATCACAATTACAGATCACCGGTGAGCTTGATGATAAAGCACAAGGATATCGTTTAGAAGTGGCAGGGGACCGTATCGAATTTATCGTTAAAATGCCGCGTAACAATAATAACGGTTGGAATAGTGGCGATGGTTCTCAGTTAGTTATTTATATGCCAAATAGCAGCGAACTTGAATTTACCGGTGTTAACGCCACTATCAGTGCTAAAAATTTGATCGCCGGGGCTGATATTGATGTCGTTAATGGTGATATTAACTTACAAAACATCAGTGGCAATATTACTGTGGATACCGTTAATGGTGATGTCAGTGCGATAGGCTTAAAAGGTGATATACGCTATGAAACCGTAAACGGCGAAATTAATGACAAAGACTCACAAGGCACGCTGCGCTTTACTGCTGTCAATGGTGATATTAAATCCAAAACAGCAGCTCAAGAAGTTCGCTTAGAGAATGTTAATGGCGATATCGACTTTGCTTTTCAGGCATTAAAAAGCTTACGTATTAGCACGGTAAATGGTGAGAGTGAAATACATATTAATGAGTTACTAAAAGGTGCGCAAATTACTTATGAATCTGTTAGTGGCGATGCCGATTTTTACTTCCCGACGGATGTTTCTGCGCGGTTTGAAATTGAAGCGCATGCCAATGGTAAAATTATTAATGAGTTGAGTGACGATAAAGTTAAAAAAGCGAAATATGGGCCATCAAGTGAATTGGAGTTTGCGGTTAATGGTGGTGATGCTGATATTGAAATAGACACTATCAGTGGGCGCATAGAATTACGTAAGCAAAAGTAATCTCCCGTAGCAAAGTAGGAAAAGAAATCCTGCTTTGCTCTTTGCACAACGTAGCCAAGTAGATAGAATAGAGGCCATTCATTGTTAGTATTGCGAAGTTATGGCTAAACCAGATAAACAAGTCGACACTCTTAAAGTTCCTCCTCATTCCATTGAAGCAGAGCAATCTGTTTTAGGTGGCTTAATGCTTGATAATCAAGCCTTTGACCGTGTTGCCGAGTTGGTAGTTTCGCAAGATTTCTATACACGTACCCATAAGCTTATTTTTGAAGCCATGGTCGAGCTTGCTGAAATAGGCGATCCAATCGATTTGATCACCATATCTGAGAGCTTAGAGAAAAAGAATTTACTCAGTGGTATCGGTGGTTTTGCTTATTTAGCTGAAATTGCTAAAAATACGCCAAGTGCGGCGAACATCGACGCCTATGCGAATATCGTACGCGAACGTGCTGTGGTACGTGAAATGATTGGCGTTGCCAATGAAATAGCCGAAGCAGGTTTCAATCCGGAAGGGCGCACCAGCCACGATTTACTCGACTTTGCAGAGAGTAAAGTGTTTAAAATTGCTGAGCAGCGGACAAAAAGTAACGATGGTCCGCAAAGTATTCACAGCATCTTAGAAAAAACAGTCGATAAAATCGAAGAGTTGTATCAGTCGCCACAAGATGGTGTGACGGGGGTAAGTACCGGTTATGCCGATCTAGATAAAATGACCACTGGTTTGCAGCCATCAGATTTAATCATTGTGGCCGCCCGTCCGTCGATGGGTAAAACCACATTTGCGATGAACTTAGCTGAACATGCCGCAATGACACAAGATAAGCCTGTGCTTATTTACTCATTAGAAATGCCCTCGGAGCAGATTATGATGAGGATGTTGGCATCCCTTGGTCGAATTAATCAGACCAAAGTGCGCACCGGTCAATTGGATGATGACGATTGGGCGCGTCTTTCATCAACCATGGGGCTACTGATGGAAAAAGGAAAGATGTATGTTGATGATGCATCAGGTCTAACTCCAACAGATGTTCGCTCACGTGCGCGTCGTATTGCTCGTGATCACGGTGGGATAAGTATGATCATGGTCGATTACTTGCAGCTAATGCGCGTTCCCAGCCTCTCTGATAACCGTACTTTAGAAATTGCTGAAATCTCACGGTCACTTAAATCATTAGCAAAAGAACTCCAATGCCCAGTCGTAGCACTGTCGCAGCTAAACCGTACTCTAGAGCAGCGTGCCGATAAACGCCCAATTAACTCCGACTTACGTGAATCAGGCTCTATCGAGCAGGATGCCGATTTAATCATGTTTATCTACCGCGACGAAGTATATAACGAAGACAGTACTGAGAAAGGGATTGCTGAAATTATCATAGGTAAACAACGTAATGGTCCAATTGGTAAAGTACGTTTAACTTTCCAAGGTCAGTTCTCGCGTTTTGATAATTACGCCGGACCTGCTGTAGATGATGATTACTAATGCGTTTAGCTATTGCCGAAATTAACTTACAAGCACTTGCTCATAATTTAGCGCAAGTGCGACAGTTTGCGCCTAATAGTAAAGTTATGGCGGTATTAAAAGCCAATGCTTATGGTCATGGTTTAGTAAAAATAGCGCAGCACCTTAATGATGCCGACGCATTTGCAGTGGCACGAATAGATGAAGCGCTCGCACTGCGGGCGGGTGGGCTGACCAAGCCTATTGTGTTGCTGGAAGGTTTTTTCCATCAAGATGATTTGCCGATTTTATTAGCCAATAACTTTCAAACCATTATCCATGATGAAAACCAGCTCAGAGCACTTGAAAATGCAAAGCTCGATGAACCAATTAGTTGCTGGTTAAAAATCAATACCGGTATGCATCGTTTAGGGATTGCACCAACGCAGTTGAGTGATTTTTATCAGCGCTTGCAAGCGACGAATAACGCTAAAGATACAATCAATTTAATGACGCATTTTTCCAGTGCCGATGATGTTAATGATCCCAAAACAGCTGAGCAAATTGCTTTGTTTGATTCATTAGTGCAAGGCAAACAACAAGCACATTGTTTAGCAAATTCGGCTGGTATTATAGCTTGGCCTGCAGGTCATGGCGACTGGGTGCGTCCAGGCTTGATGATGTATGGTGTATCACCAATGCTTAACACTTCTGGCAAAGACCATCAGCTGAAGCCGGTGATGCGCTTAACCACTAAGGTCATTGCAATTCGCGATGTTGATGCCGCGCAAGGTGTTGGTTATGGTGGCTGTTGGCAAAGTGCTCAGCCGACTAAGCTTGCAGTGGTTGCCATGGGCTATGGTGATGGTTATCCGCGCCATGCTAGACATGGCACACCTGTAGTGATTGCTGGCAAACGTTATGGTATTGCTGGCAACATCTCTATGGATATGATCAGTGTTGATATTGGTGAAAATGCTGATGACATCAAAGTAGGCGATGAGGTGGTGATGTGGGGCCCAGAATTACCCGTTGAAGAAATCGCCCAATGTGCCACCACAATCCCTTACGAGTTAGTCTGTAATATTACCCCACGGGTAAGCTATGAATATTTAGAGTAATGCTAAGCGTTACTCTTTGATAAAATACACATCGCTAAAACCCATGCGAGCAAACTCTTCATCACGAAAATTACGCACTGCCGCAGAGCCTTTTGAAGTCATAGCAATTTGCTGTTCCATCTTTAAATAATTTGTTAAATCAATCCCTTCAGCCGCAGCAATAGCCTGATACATATCGCGATATTTATCTTTTGCAAAATTAATTTCGCGAGGCTGATTTTTAAATTTGTACGTAATGCGTCGTGCCATGAGTCACTCATAAAATAATTTAATTGCGTTAATTTTACACCTTCTTCGACATCCGCTCTACCTTTGAATGACTTGTAGCTTAGCTCAAGTTACAATAACGGCCATATTTTTAAATAAACCAAGGAATTGTCATGAAATTATCTGTAGAGATCAGTAAGTACCCACTTCATCAAGATTATATCCCATTTATTAAGGGGTTTATTGATCGCTTAAATGAATATGACGATTTAAAAGTAATAACAAATACCTTGTCGACGCAAATTTTTGGTGATTACGATTTAGTAATGTCTGTGCTTAGTACTGAGATAAAGCGTTCATACGAAGAGTTTGGCAAAGCTATTTTTGTTTGTAAATTCCTCAATGGTGATCTCTCTCCCCAATAGCAGCTAAAGCCTTAGTGGATCAATTATGGAATTTATTACAGAAACTCTCGCAGGGTTTACTGCAATGTCGCACTGGGAATATATCGCAGTGGCGCTCTCTATGGCATATTTGCTATTAGCAATAAAAGAAAACCTGTGGTGTTGGCCTGCAGCATTTTTTAGCACCCTTATTTATACCATAATGTATTGGAATGGTGCTTTATTAATGGAATCGCTATTGCATTTTTACTATATGTATATGGCGGTTTATGGATGGGTAATATGGCGAAAAGGCGACGCTAATAAACATCAATTAGTGATCACCTCATGGCGCTTGCATCAACACTTATTCATCATTATTGCGACTTCGATTGTGGCATTAATATTTGGTTATGTGATGAACAATCATACCCATGCAGACTTTGCTTATTTAGATAGTTTTACAACCTGTTTTGCTGTTGTTACAACGTATTTAGTCGCAAAAAAAGTACTGGAAAATTGGCTGTATTGGATTGTTATTGATGCGGCTTCGATGTACTTGTATTACGAGAAAGGCTACTACCCAACATTAGCGCTGTTTATTTTTTACACCATAATGGCAGCATGGGGGTTTAAAACCTGGTATGAAGAGTACGAGCAAAATCAAGCTAAGCCTTTGGCGCAATTATAAGAAGCAGTATGACAGGTAAAGAAATTAGCGGCATTTTTGCCGCTTTTGATCCACAACTAAAGGTATTGAGCAATGAGCGGCTATTTAGCGGTTTAAGTAACGATAACTTTTTAGTGCGTACTGCACAGCAGGCTTTTTTATTAAAGTGCTATCGCGAGCATTGGCCAGTGCAGGGCTTGGCAGCACAAACTGTATTTGCGCAGCAGCAGGTATGCCCTAAACCACTGTGGACTGATGAAGTTAACAAGCTGGCGATTTTTGAATACCTAGAGGGGGATATTGCACAAGGGGATTACACTTTAGAGTTGCTGCAAAAGTTGATTGCTTTTCATTGCCATGATGTTGTTACTGAGGCGATGGATATAAAGTATGAGCTGGATTTTTATAAAAAAACTCGCTTATATCAGCAATATCAAGCAAGCGTTGAGGATGCATTAAAGCAAATCGCGTTATTACCCCGTGATGAAGGTTTTTGCCATAATGATTTAGTAAAAGAAAACATTATTGTGAATAGCCAAGGCATGTTTTTAATTGATTTTGAGTACGCTAAAAGTAATGACGTATACTTCGATTTAGCAGCACTGACTGTTAGTTTTGCGTTGAATGATAAGCAAAAAAATAGCTTACTTTCAAACTACCAACAGCAATTGCCTGCTATTCAAAAATTTCACAATTCACTGCAAAAGCTTGAATGCTATCAGTTGGTGTTTTTAGTGTTGTGTATTTGTTGGTATAGCGCACGCTCAGTCGATAATAAAGTGACTGAGTTGCGTACGCAGTTGGATTGTTTGATTAGCTCAATGGAGTATCGTTAAAGACCACCAAAACGCGCCGCAAGTTCTTTGTATTTTGCAACTTCATCTGCATCAAATAGTGGTTCGCCGTTTTCATCAACAGATTTCGATATTAATAAACTTTCCCGGGCAAGACGCTTTACACGTTCAACTTTAACCCCTAAAAACTCCGCTACTTGCTCGGTTGACATTAAACTCATAGATACTTCCTCATGTTAAACCTTTTACAAGCGCCTTAAAAGTCGTTAAACGGGCATTTATATGTTGCAAAATGGTTAGTGATTTTTATTAAGTATAATTTAATAGCTGTTTTTTGCTTGCTTGTGAAGTAATTTATTATAATTTGCTGAATTAATAAGCATCTAAGCGATAGAAGCTAGCATTTAATTGCATATGCCTTTATTATTGCTCGGCCTAAGCACTGATATCGCGAGTTGGTGTGGTGGCACAAATGTGCTCTCGTGGTGAAATGGATATCACGTGGCCCTCCGGAGGCTGAGTTGTAGGTTCGATCCCTACCGAGAGCGCCATTTGCAATAATGCCCAGCCTTTCATCAAAGGCAATCAATAATAACTCTCTATCTTACTCCACAGTGTTTGCCCTCAATCACACTCTTTTAGTACTCATGATGTAAATAAACCCCTACCAATATTTAGAATTAATTAAATTGCACAAGTGGTAAAACTGACAACTGGACTATACTCATAATTCATTATCTTAGGGAATTGTATTATGCACTACAGCTCGCCTCCAATAAAAATGGTGGGATTACCGTTTCATGTCATTTTGTATACTAAGTAAGTCGAGCACAGTTGTTATTAGGCAATGCCTGTGAGTGTTGTGTTAAATGAGCTCTTTAGCAAAGAGTACTCTGGAGATTGAATGAATATTAAAACCCGTATTCTGGTGTTTGTCATTTTGTTTGAGATATTGGCTTATTCAACCCTACAGTTATTCAACACGCTAATTTACAAAGAATCTTTGGATGAATTTAAGCAAAATGAAATTCAAGCTGTGTTCAATGGCACTATTTCCCGAATCAATCATCTTACAGAACAAATGCAAGGGCATGCGATCGATCTGGCTCTAAGCGGTGAACAGTTATACTTTCTGCGTCATCAAAAATCTACTCCCATGGCTGATATCAAGGAACTGGCTCAGCGCACGTTACAAAATAAGTTTGCCAGTTTTGAACAAGCCATGGGAGGAGGGCTTTGGTATCAACCCCAGGTACTGGATGAGCAGTATCGTTATTTTGGCCCATATGTATATAAAGAAAATAAACAGCTGCAATTTACGTGGGATCTCAATAAACCACAGTACGATTATTTTTCTCAGGATTGGTACCAGCTTGCTGAACAGCAAGGGTGGGGATTAAACCAATCCAGCTATCGTCCAATATTTTGGACTAACCCTTATTACGATGATGCAGGCTCATTCTCGTTGATGATGACTATAGATGCGGTGATGCTTGACGATAACCGCAGTCCGATTGGTATGGCGACGCTCGACTGGTCTTTAGCTGAGTTAAGTGAGTTTTTAGTCAGCATTAAAGTGACCGAAAATGCACAATCATTTTTATTTCACCGGGATTCTGAGTTAATTATTGGCTTTACAGACAAGCCTCAAACGGTACAGCAGTTGACCGATGACTTTCCTTGGGCGGCAACATTAGTAGCTCAAAGTCGGTTAAGTAAGGTCAATAGCTTTGGGTTTGAGCAGCTAGCAATTGAAGATAAGTATATTTTTTATCAGCTTAGTGAGAGCGGTTTTATCTTTGGCTCATTAGTTCCTAAAAATGATTTAAGTAAACAAGTTGATAAAGTGTCTTCTTGGGCTTTAATCACAGGCAGTGGCATAGGGCTGTGCTTTATTATACTGATGATTTTTATCCTCAAAGCTTTGTTTAGCCCTTTTGATCAGGTATTAAATATCATAAAAAGCTCTATTCGTTATGGTAGTAATAAGCAAGTTAATCTACTGCCAGTTGAGTATGCTAAACGCAATGAGTTTACCCCAATTATTACTGCTTTAAATGATGTGTACTTACAAGTAAAAAGCTACGTCAGTGAGATTGAAGATGCGAATACCAAGTTGATGTCTTCACAGCAACAAGTAAAACAGTTAAATGCGGTACTTGAGCGTAAAGTGGCTCTGCGTACTACTGAGCTTGAGACTAAGACCAAAGAAGCAACATTATCGCTGGAACAGCTAAAACGTACTCAGCAACAGTTAATTGAAAATGAAAAGCATGCGTCGTTAGGACGATTAGTTGCTGGAGTTGCTCATCAAATAAATACCCCATTGGGCATTTGCGTCACGGCTGCATCAGTACTGGAAAGCACCTCGAAAACTATTCATGGCAAAGCGGCTGCGGGTAACATGTCGAGAGAGGAGTTTAATCAGGCCTATGATCATATAATACAAAGCACAGAGTTATTGAGCGTGAATCTCCATAGAGCTACCAATCTAATCAATAACTTTAAACAAGTTGCGGTAGACAACGATACACAGGAAAATCGCTGGTTTAACTTAGGTGAGTATATCGATAATATTCTGCTGTCAATCCACTCACGTGTTGACCAAACGCCTCATAAAGTTAAATGCCAATACCAGCAAGAAATTCGTTTTTTTGCCTCACCAAGTGCATTCTCGCAAATTTTAGGGCAGCTAGTGGAAAATGCCTTAGTTTACGCTTTTGATGATTCAACGCCTGGGGAGGTGAACATTACAGTGAGTAAACATGATGAACAACTTCAGCTGATAATCAGCGATAATGGTAAAGGCATGCCAGAAGATGTCCGCAAGCAAGTATTTGACCCGTTCTTTTCTACGAATAACGCACAACTGAGTTTAGGTTTGGGGTTGCACATTGTTTATAATTTAGTAATACATAAACTAGCCGGTACGATAGAGTGCCAGAGTCAATTAGGTGCTGGCACTACTTTTATCATTACTATACCAATCAATGTAGTTGAACAACCGTGAGTATTTTTAAAGCCATTTTTTATTTTTGAAGTAAACGCCGATGGCACCGGTGATCACGATTAAAAATATAACAAAAAAACTAAATGCGTAAGGGCTCTCTGTACCAGGGATACCGCCTACATTTACGCCTAGTAAACCGGTTAAAAATCCTAGCGGTAAAAACAGTGCCGCAACCACCGACATCACATACATACGCTGATTTAATTGTTCAGAAACCTGATTAGTAATGGTTTGTTGAATAATTTGCGCACGTTCAATAGAGCTGTCTAATTCTTCAATAAAGCGGATCAGTAGATTGGTGGTTTCGTTTAACTTGGCTTTGTCGTTTTCACTAAGCCAGCTGTATTTGTTTGCCATTAAAGTACTGAGCGCTTCTTTTTGTGGCCTTAAGTAGCGTTTTAAACCAATTGATTGACGGCGTAACTGCGACAGTCCTTGGTTATCAAAGCGCTTTGTCGGCTCGTCAATTTCATCTTCAAAAATATCGAGAGTGTCATCTAAGCCATCAATTACCCCTTGCATACGTGAGGTAAGATTTTGTGTCAGTTGGCAAACTAATTCAGAAATGCTAACTGGCCCAGTTTTTTCTTCCAGTGCAGCTAAAATATCTTGGACTGAAAGTAAACGGCGTTTTCGGGTAGTGACCACTACATTTTCATTGATAAATAAACGAATTGAGACCATGTCTTCAGGGCTCTGCGCAGGATTTAAATTCACGCCTCGTAAAAACAACATACAACCGTTAGTTACTTTGGTGATACGAGGGCGTGTTTCATCGGCTGTTAATGATGCAAGTTCATAATCAGTCAACAATTCACTGTTTTGTAACCAATCTATGGCTTCACTTTGGCTATAATCAAGATGAACCCACAATTTACCTTGCTCAGGCTGCCAGTTATGTAAGTCTGCACTATTATCAATTGTGCGTGCGCCGCCTTGTTCATCAAGTATAAGTGCGTGTAGTAAACCATTGAACATAGTAAATTCTCATTAATCCTGTATGTTAATATAGTTGACTATTGAGTGACTTAGGTCAATTAAATTAGCTTATCATTTGGATAAAATTATTTCATTTGTGTTTTTATCCGTGTAGCGTATAAGACAGTTTTTTATTAAAGGGCACATTTATGACGGCAAAGATAATTGTTGGTTGGCGTGAGTGGTTAAGTTTACCTGAGCTTGGCATTAATCAAATTAAGGCTAAGATTGATACGGGCGCCCGTACGTCATGTATTCATGCTCTTAATATTGAAGAATATGAGCGAGAAGGCGAAAAGTGGGTTAAATTTATTGCTCAGCCTTTGCAAGAAGATGAGCACACTCAAATTGAGTGTGATGCTAAAGTAAAAAAGATGAAATATGTAACCAGCTCAAGTGGGCAGCGTGAGTTGCGGTATTTTATTGAGACTAAGCTCTGCGCTGGTGATAAAAGTTGGCCAATAGAAGTCACTTTGACCAGCCGAGCGAGTATGAAGTTTAGAATGTTATTAGGGCGCACAGCCATGGAAAATCGTATAGTCGTTGATCCGGCTTTATCTCATTTATTAGATAGTTAAGGTTTTAACTATGAAAATTGGTATTTTATCTCGTAACAAGAATTTATATTCAACGCGTCGTTTAATTGAAGCAGCTGAGATGCGTGGTCATGAAGTAAAAGTGATCGATGCATTACGTTGTTACATGAACATTAACTCTGAGCAACCAGAGATCCATTATCGCGGTGAAAATTTAAAAGATTTTGATACCATAATCCCGCGTATTGGTGCTTCAGTTACTTTTTATGGTTGTGCAGTACTGCGTCAGTTTGAAATGATGAATGTATTTCCTGTTAATGAATCAGTTGCTATTTCACGTTCGCGAGATAAATTACGTTCGTTACAGTTGTTATCACGTAAAGGCGTTGGTATGCCGGTAACCGGTTTTGCCAGCAAGCCAGATGACGTTAAAGACTTACTTGAAATGGTTGGCGGTGCACCTGTAGTTATTAAGCTGTTAGAGGGTACTCAAGGCATTGGTGTGGTGTTAGCTGAAACACGTAAAGCTGCTGAGAGTGTTATTGAAGCCTTTATGGGCTTAAAAGCTAATATCATGGTACAAGAGTATATTAAAGAAGCTGGTGGTGCAGATATCCGCTGTTTCGTACTTGGTGACAAAGTGATTGCCGCAATGAAGCGTCAAGCACAAGATGGTGAGTTCCGTTCTAATTTACACCGCGGTGGCAGTGCAACATTAGTGCGTATTACGCCAGAAGAACGTAGAACAGCAGTAGCTGCAGCTAAAGCAATGGGCTTGAACGTAGCTGGGGTTGATTTACTTCGTTCATCTCGCGGACCTTTGGTAATGGAAGTTAACTCTTCACCAGGTCTTGAAGGTATCGAAGTAGCAACAGGAAAAGATATTGCAGGTATGGTGATCGAATTTATCGAAAAAACCGCTGCAACCAAAAGGACCGCAACGCGTGGCAAAGGTTAGAATCAATAGTGCGTTTACTTTATTAGGTGAAACGGTGGGTGTCGGTGAGCGTAAGACGCTGGCCCTAGAAGCAGCTAAGCTGTACACCCATTCGCCGTTGAATATCCCAATAGAGGTAGTGAATGGAGTTCAAGCAGGGCCTGTTTTAATGGTCTGTGCGGCTATTCATGGTGATGAACTCAATGGCGTAGAGGTCGTACGCCAATTATTAGCAAAAATAGATGCTAACCAGCTGCGTGGTACGCTGATTGCTGTGCCGATTGTTAACGTATTTGGTTTTATTCATAAGTCACGTTATTTACCTGATCGCCGTGATATGAATCGCAGCTTTCCAGGTTCTATTCGTGGATCGCTTGCTGGACGTATGGCACATATGTTCTTTTCGCAAGTGGCCATTCATTGTACGCATATTATTGATTTACATACTGGCGCAATACATCGCACCAATTTACCGCAAATTCGCGCAGATTTGAGTGATGAAGCAACGGCACAAATGGCGAATGCATTTGGTACACCAGCCGTTATTGATGCGTCACTTCGTAATGGTTCACTGCGAAGTGAGGCCGCGAACTTAGGTATTCCGGTGATTACATACGAAGCTGGAGAAGCGCTGCGGTTTGATCCAATTGCAATAGCGGCTGGTATGCAAGGCGTTGATTATGTCATGCGTCATTTAAAAATGATCCGTGGCAAGCGCGCTAAGAAGTTACCTGAGCCAATTATTGCCAGCTCTACCAGTTGGGTGCGTGCTGAAGTCGATGGCATTGTGCGTGCGCAAGTATCATTGGGTGAGCGAGTAATGAAAGGGCAAATATTAGCTTATATCAGTAGCCCACTCGGTGATTCTGAGCTGGAATTATTAGCGCCAAGAAGTGGTATAGTGATTGGTCAACAAACTATGCCACTGGTTAATGAAGGTGATGCAGTGTTTCATTTAGCATATTTTGCTCACGCAAACAGCTTGGTAGAACAACAGCTTGAAACCTTTATTGATGAAATAAGTGATATTGAAGATGAGTTAAAAACAGCGGAATTAAATAATTAATTGCTGATTGTAACTGATCAAAAAAGCCGTTTAAGGATATTCTTAAACGGCTTTTTGTTTGTGCTTTTAGTTTATTGCAGCTTTTTAGGTCCAATAGCGCGCTTAACCGCGATTGCTTTAGTAGGTTTCGGCTCTTTATTTAAAACCATCACCGGACGAGTAACAAATAGGTTATTAGGATAAATAACTCGGTGCCCATCAACATGTTCTAATACCACATTCATCAAGCCCATCTCGACAATACGCCCCTCAACAAAGTTCGCGCCGTCAATAACTCTAACCCAATAACCAACACGACAGTCATTTTGAATAAACATTAGCAAAAACGAGGTCAGATTGCTCAATAGCGACCAAGCTGCAAATAGTGCAACACCTAGCATGGCAAACAAGGATGAGCCAAGTACTAGTAAACCCCGTAATTCAATACCCCAAAAAACTAACACTAAGCACAGCATTACAAATGCGAGAATAATTTTCAGTAATAGTTCGGCACGATATTTACGGTGAATATCGACTTTGCCCTTAATAGTTTTTTCGAGTAATTTTTTAGTCAGTTTTAATAGTACAGGAAAAAGTAACAGAGCGACTAAAGTGACGATGAGTTTATACTGTGTGCTAAGAATATCTAACAGTTCCACAATCAATCCAAATGCGGTTTAGGAGTAACTAGTTTAGCGTTTTTAGCACACTTTAAAAGGAATTTTTTACAGTGACTAGCCATTGAATAGAATCAACATCATCACTTTTATCAAGTGGAGCGGCGATATCTAAATGGATCACAGTACCTGCATTTGCTCTGCTTGGAGCGAGTCGTAACCCGATACCTATATTTTTCAATACTTGGCCATTTTTACCGTTATTTTGGTCATTAAACCAAGCGCGACCAATATCAAAAAATGCAGCTCCACCAACTTTAAACAGTTGAAGCAGGTCGTATTCCCAATAATAGCGTTTTTCAAGGTTAACTAAAAAACTACGATCGCCTTGTTGGTAGTCTAGCGGATAGCCACGTAGGCCATTTTCGCCGCCTAAGATTAGCTGTTTGTCGGGGGTTAGGTTTTTAGCATAGTCTAAGCGTATTTTGGCATACCACGACTGTTCAAAACTGGTGTTTAAATAATACTGCACTTGAGTGCTCGCGAGTAAGTTCTCTACTTTGCTTTGTTGTTCGTTCCAATTACCATCTAGGCTAGCATGAAAGCGCCAAAGGGTATTATCGCCACTAAAATGAGCTTTTTTCGCATCAAAAGAGTAAATAGCGCGGCTATCGTCATTGCTTAATTCTTCACTTGCATAGCCTAATAAACCTTGCACATTCCAACCAAGATTTAAATCTTCAGTACGATAAATACTGTCGAAATTACGCACTTTTATGTAGTGATCTTCAAACCAATGACCACTGATATATGGATAACTTAGCTCTCGCTTTTCTGCCAATGGTGTGACGGTATTTACAGTGCTTTCAAATGCTTGTTGTTCATGGGTGTAACCGACGCTAATACGTTGAGTCCAATTATTAGCAAGCTGTTTAGAGTGGCCAAAGTGAATACGATTATAGTCTGTTTTCTGGATAAATTGACTGAATACTTCACCACGTTTATAGAGAGATTCAATTCGTTGATCCGAGTAGCTTAATAAGCCATAGCTGTAAGGCGTATCAATAGAGTAAAAAGGGTAGCTAAGCTCGAGTAAATGGCGTTTACCATCGTCGTTATCTGAGTATTCTATACGACCACGGTAGCGGCTAGAAAGTATATTAGGATCATCATAAACAAACAGGTAACCATTACGTTCTGCATCGGTAGTGCGAGCAAGTGACAAACGTTTACCCCAGCCAAATAAATTGGATTCGCGAAACCCAATGCTCGATTTATTTTCGCCACCACTGCGGCTGAAGCTAATTTCTGGTAGTAACGTCCATAAATCGCGGGTGATCACTTTTACATTAATGTCACCATCGCAGTTAGTTTCTGCTTTTATTCTGGCATCGTATAGATAACCTTGACGACGTAATAAGCGCTCTGATTCGGCGAGTTTTTTCGGCTCATAGTGATCACCAGGTTCGAACAATAAAATATTTTTTATAACGTCTGGCTCAGTGGTCATATGAACACGATTGGCAAAGCGAAATAATGCGTTATTTTCTGCTTCTAAATTGGTATTGAAGACGTTGAGTTGATCAAGTTCGACCTGGGCAATTTTGGCTTTGTTGGTTTTTTCTGGCAGTGTCTCATCGACATCAAGTTGGCGACGGAGATTTTTTTCAGTGGGTGTAATTGTGCGTTGATTACTGCAACTTTGCTGTTCGTCACCAGATGATTGCGCTAAGCCATAGGATGAATAGAGCAAAGTGCTGCAACAGCTAAACAATAAAAATGCATAAGCGTTATTTACAACCATTGAAATCCTTTATTATGGGTTTTTACCGTTAACCCACTACACACTAAGTTTGTGTATAAGTCTACCTCATTGTTGCAATAGTGTAAGAAAATAGTGTGCTAAGGCTGCTAATAAATGCTCAGCTTCAATGCCTTCGCCATTAACCCAAATACTGTTACTGTAGTGTTCAAAGTTTAAATTAAAGCTTTGCTGTGCATACGTAAAGCGACATTGGTGGCGATCCGCTCCCGCTGCAAATTCACCAATTACTATTTCTGGGCCATGTAAAAATAACTGCGCCCAAAGCTCGAAATCATCATCGTTGGGCATTTCGCTGGGGATAATAATAATGGCATTATGTTGATTATCAAGTTGCAACTGAGTCATCAATTTTCTCTTTATTTAAGACTGGGCTAAGTAGTCGCGTATGGCGTGTAAAAAAGGGCTGCCGTACTTATTGAGTTTAGTAAAGCCAACTCCTGACACTTTGAGAAATTCACTGTCATTGGTTGGCATTAGTTGCGCCATTTCTGCGAGGGTTTTATCGTTAAACACCACATATGGTGGCACATCATCCGCATCGGCAAGCTCTTTACGTAAGGCACGTAGTTTGGCAAATAGCTTTTTATCGTAATTAAACTGAGCGAGCTTGTCTTGGTATACGTGCTTCGCTTGCAGACGTGGTTCAGCCATTTGCAGCGCGTATTGACCTTTCAAAATAGCGCGAGCACCTTCGGTTAAGCGCAGTGCTGAGCCTTGGGTGATATCTTGACTCAGTAAGCCTTGGTGAATCAGTTGGCGTAAAATACTGAGCCAAAATTCACTACTGTGGTCTTTACCTATGCCATAAGTGCTGAGTTGGTGGTGATTGTTATCCCTAATGCGGCTGGTATTTGCTCCGCGCAGTAGCTCAACTATGTAGCCTAAACCAAACCGTTGTTCGGCACGATACACACACGAAAGGGCTTGTTGTGCCACTAAAGTACCATCAAAACTTTTTGGTGGATTTAGGCAAATATCGCAGTTGCCGCAAGGTTCGCGTTGATATTCACTAAAGTAGTTAAGAAGTATTTGCCGACGACATGTTTGTGCTTCTGCGAAGCTGGCCATGGCGTTAAAGCGTTGCTCTTCGACACGACGACGTTGTTCATCTTCAATGTCTTCAAAAAATCGCCTAACACGGCCAATATCGGCCGGATCAAAATACATAATAGCTTCAGCGGCCAAGCCATCACGGCCAGCACGGCCAGTTTCTTGATAGTAAGACTCGATACTTTTGGGAATATCATAATGCAGTACAAAACGGACGTTGGGTTTATTAATGCCCATGCCAAAGGCAACAGTAGCCACCACTATTTGAATATCGTCACGGGCGAAACCGGTTTGTACAAATTGGCGTTGCTCGTTACTCATACCTGCATGGTAAGCCGCTGCGTTCATTCCAGCATCAGCGATCTTTTCAGCTATTTCATCAACTCGTTTTCGACTGGTGCAATAAATAATACCACTTTGACTTTGTTGTTCTTTTAAGTAGCGAAGTAATTGCGCCAGCGGTTTGAATTTTTCTTCAATGGTGTAACGAATATTTGGTCGATCGAAACTACCAGTGTGTATATAGGGGGCATTTAAACCAAGCTGCTGGACGATATCAAACCGCGTGGCTTTATCAGCTGTCGCTGTGAGCGCCATCATAGGCACATCTGCAAAGCGTTGTTTTAGTTCGCTTAAGCGGCAGTAGTGAGGGCGAAAATCATGACCCCAATGTGATACACAGTGAGCTTCGTCAATCGCAAATAAACTAATATTAAGGTGACTTAAGCGCTCTTTAAATTCATGTTGCAGCACTTTTTCAGGTGCAACATACAGTAGCTTAAGCAAACCATTGTGCAGTTGTTGATATATTTGCTGCTGTTCGTCGCGGTTTAAACTGTTATTGATATACGCCGCTTTCACCCCGAGCGCTTGCAATTGTGATACTTGATCTTGCATAAGGGAAATTAATGGCGAAATAACGACTGTCAGACCGCTTAAGGCAAGCGCGGGCACTTGGTAGCATACTGATTTGCCGCCGCCAGTTGGCAGCAATACTAGCGAATCTTGGCCGTTAAGGGCTGCATTGATCACCGTTTCTTGGCCATCACGAAATTCGCTATAACCAAACACTTGTTTGAGTATAGCTGCGGGACTGCGCACTACGGTGCTTGCTGTGGGATTTGGTGTATTCATCGCGGACATTTTAGAGCTTTTAGACGACCTTGCATAGGTGCTTTTTATCGCACTTTCTTTTTAGTTGTGCTTTACTCATCTTACCAGTTATAAAGTCGCGGATAATAATAATGAATAAAGCCCAATTAATTGACCAAGTTGCTAAAGTTTTTGTAGAGCAAATGCCGTTTAACCAGTTTTTACAAATAAAAGTTAAATCACTAGATGCGGAACAAGCGCAAATAAGCTTTCCTTGGCAGGATGTCTTTATTGGTAATCCTGCTCAAAAAATTCTCCACGGTGGGGTGATCTCTGCGGTGCTTGATAATGTGGGGGGGATGCTAGCGGCGGCGGCGATGATAGATAAGCTCACTGAGCTTAATATAGTTAGTATTCAAACCAAGCTAGCGACACTCGGCACCATCGATTTGCGCACTGATTACTTGCGTCCAGGCAAAGGGCTTGAATTTACCGCTAGTGCTAAGCTAATTCGCTCCGGTAATAAAGTATGTGTATGCCGGATGGAGCTCCATAATGAACAAGGCATTCAAATAGCTTTTGGTACGGCAACTTATTTAGTTGGATAAAGCGTAGCTGGCAGGTAAACTAGCCGCCATTAAACTACATCAGAAACAATCTATGCCAACTAATCCTGAACAGCGTAAAGGTGTTATCTTAGCCTGTATGGCTTTTTTTATGTGGGGCTTAGCACCTATTTATTTTAAATTACTACAGCATATATCAGCTTTTGAAATACTGATGCATCGTGTGGTTTGGTCGGTATTATTCATCGTCATCATTGTTGCAGTAATGAATCAATGGCATAAAGTACAGCATGTACTTAAACACCCTAAACTCATTGCTATGCTGGTTATTACGGCCACCTTACTTGGCTTTAACTGGGGGCTATTTATTTGGGCGGTTAATAATGATCATATGCTTGATGCAAGTCTTGGTTATTATATCAATCCGTTATTAAACGTACTGCTAGGTATGCTTTTTTTAAGTGAAAAACTACGCAAATGGCAAGCGCTAGCGGTTGCTCTGGCGTTATTTGGTGTGGTGATCCAAGTTATTAGTTTTGGCTCATTTCCGGTGGTCGCACTTTCATTAGCAGGGTCATTTGCGGTGTATGGCTTACTTCGTAAAAAGTTACCTATCGAATCATTGCCGGGGTTACTACTAGAGGCATTAATATTATTGCCAGTTGCTTTAGTATATTGGTGGTTAATGGCGCCATCGAATAGCTCTGATTTCGTAGCGAATGATTGGCATACTAATGTATTGTTGATCAGTGCAGGCGTTATTACCACACTGCCACTACTTTGCTTTACAGGTGCTGCCAAGCGATTGCAGTATACTACCTTAGGGTTTTTCCAATATATTGGGCCAAGTTTAATGTTTGTGTTGGCGGTGGTATTTTATGGTGAAGTATTTAGTCCTGAACGAATAGTAACATTTGCTTGTATTTGGAGTGCGCTGGCTATCTTTAGTTGGGATTCCTATCGACAATCACAAAAGCGTAAACGTGAAAATATCCCTGCACCCACTAAGCCTGTTTAAGCAATGACTTTATTGCGGCCAGTTTCTTTGGCTTCATAAAGCTTAATATCGGCCTGTTTTAATAATTCATCAATTTGATAAACAGGCCCGTGTGCGTAACCAATAGAGAGCGTAAATTGAATTTTTTCTTTGCTAAATTCAGGGCTATTGAGCTCAACAAAGTGACGAAAATTATCCAGACGTTTTAATATTTCATCTTTATTTGTGTCATTAAAATACACAGCAAACTCTTCACCGCCTAAACGAGCCGCCAAGTCTTTTGTAAAGTATTTTGCAAAACAAATTGAAAGTCCTTTTAGTACTTCATCACCAGCATCGTGGCCATAGGTATCATTGATTGCTTTGAAATGGTCAATATCGAGCATCGCCAAAGAGGGAATTAACTCTTTTTTCTGCAGTTGTTTTAATGATTTTGTGGTCTCTTCAAAGAAGTAGCGACGATTAGGTAGTTTAGTTAAATAGTCAGTGTTCGCTTGTAAGCGAATGGTGGCAATTTGTTCCAGCATGTCAACGTTCTGGCTCAAACGGCAATAAAATTCCTCGTTATTAAATGGTTTACGTAAATAGTCGTTTGCGCCATTTTTCAAAAAACGCGCCGAAAGATGCGCTGCATTTGAGCCGGAAATACCGATTATTGCTTTTTCATCATTACTGTATAAGCGACGAATTTCACCACATAACTCATCACCATTCATGTTAGGCATTTCGTTATCTGCAATTATAACTGCTATATCAGGTGTTTGTTCGAGCACTGCAAGTGCTTCAATGCCATCACAGGCTTGTAATATTTGATATTTATGACGTTTAAGCAAGCTGCATATATGTAGTCGTGCTGATGGTGAGTCATCGACGACTAAGACTTTAACGTTTTCGTTGCGAGGTAAGCGCTGTAGTTGCTTTTCTAAATAATGGTAGGCTTGCTTGTTCTCTTTAGTGATGTAATCAATTATTGGATATTTTTCGACGGTATCACGGGTCTTTGCATCTATATTGCCGGTCATTACTATAGTAGGAATTTGAGCTTCAATAGTGCAGGGTACAGCCTCGCCTTGTGGTGCGTCAGGTAGAATAAAGTCTACTACAGCGCAAAAATAGTTATTTTTACTAATTAACTCTTTTGCTTGCGCTAAGGAACAGGCTATATCTGCATCATAGCCAACTTTAATTGCAATGTGCTTTTGCACTCGCGCTATAGTTGGCGTATCTTCAATGATGAGTATTTTTCGTGTCACGTAACACCTTGTTTTTGGCATGGCCAAGTTTGTTCAGTTATACAAGTTGTAACTGTTAAAACACGAAAAAGCAAATAACACCATTACTTTTATAAACTATCAGACTCCGAATAGTAGTCTGGATTTTGTGGTGCAGGACTTGAAATTTTAGAACGCCCAAACAGAGTATGAAACTTTGCTTTACACGTCGTTAGCTTTAGGTATTTAATCCACGCACGTTCAATTGCGTTGGTTGGTTCTTGATTACCAGAGACAACGGCAAAAAATTGTTCTTGGATTTCATTTTGTGGTTCAAGGGTTTTATTATATAACCCTTTTAGAACAACACCGTGTTGTTCAAGGATACTGGCTTCTAGTAAGGTAAAATTACCGCTGCGGCCGAATCCGCGCGGAAAGTTTTGATCATCATAAAACTGACGTTGGCTTACAAATGCTTGGCGAAGTAGTGAAATATCATTGCTCATGGCTGTTTCCTCATACCCTATTTTCAAGCTGGAGTATGGATCAAGTTGCGCAATTTATTAAACAAAAAATTTTTATCGTGAGGATAAATAATTGGATATAGATTTATTGAAAACCTTTGTCGAAGTGGTACGTACTCGTCACTTTGGTAAAGCGGCTGAAAACCTTTACATTACGCAGTCTGCGGTGAGTTTTCGAATTCGTCAATTAGAACAAGGACTAGGGGTTAATTTATTTATCCGCCAACGTAATAACATCCAATTGACTGCACCAGGGGAGCGCTTATTACCCCATGCGCAAATGATTATTACTGGTATGCAACGGGCTAAAGTCGATGTTGCTCTTGCGGATAATATGCATAAGCAAGTGAGTTTAGCAGGGACGCCTAATATTTGGGATGCTTTTTTACAGTTTGGTATCACTAATATTGTTTCTGCAATGCCAGGGGTATCGCTGGTGGCTGAAGTTAAAGCACAACAAGAAAGCACACGGTTATTATTAGAGCGCACCTTAGACCTAGCTATTTTATTTGATCCACCAAAAGTGGATGAATTAGTAGTTGAGCGTATTTGCACCTTGCCAATTATACCTATCAGTGCATTTGAAGGAGCTGCGAATGAAAACTTTTTTGATAATCAATATGTCTATGTTGACTGGGGAACTACCTTCTCTCTTTGGCATGCACGGCAATTTACTGGTCACACTCCACCATATTTTCGCACCAGCACAGGACGCATTGCATTAGATTTGATACTACAATGTGGAGGTAGTGCATTTATTCCTGAAGTTTTAGCGAAAAGCCATATAGATAAAGGGGAGCTACATCGAGTGTCTGATGTGGAACATACTTCTCGGGATATTTTTGTCGCTTATCACAGAGATAATGAACAAAAACCCTTGCTTGAGACGTTGGTTAATTTATTACTGGAATTAACACCAACAATAAGCAGTGAATTTAGTGCTAAGTAAGCTATATATGACAGTTTTATGTTGATTTGATGTCTTTTGTTGTTCCTTTTTATGAATAATATGAGTCATAAATGTTTCTGTTGTAATATTTCTGTCATTTACCACAGGCAAAATGCAGCGAATTAAAAATTAGTCTGTTGCGTTTATTGAGGAAATAATATGAAATTTGCAAAGTCGAGCTTATTACTAGCTGTGTTAAGTGGTTTATCTTTTTCTGCGTTTGCTGATGTTGATGTGTATGGTAAAGCGAATGTATCTGTGCAATCTTCGGATGACGGTGAAGGGTCATTCAGCGAAATTAAAAGCAATGCATCGCGAATTGGTTTTAAAGGTTCTGAAAACATCAGTGATGGCTTAGAAGCTATTTATAAGTTCGAATTTCAAGTTAATGTTTCTGATGATTCAAAAGACACGGTTACATCACGTAATCAATACGTTGGTTTAAAAGGTGGATTTGGTCAATTAGTGATTGGCCGTAATGATACTGCTTTAAAGCAATCACAAGGAAAGTTGGATTTATTTGATAACCTTGAAGGTGATATCAAAAATTTATTTAAAGGTGAAAACCGTCTTAGTGATACAGTTACTTATTCATCAAAGGATTTAAGTGGCTTTAAAGTGCTTGCAACTTACGTTGCAGAAAAAGACAGTGATGGCGATAGCGGTTATTCATTAGCACTTACTTATGGCGATGCTGGACTGAAGAAAAGCAATGTTTATGCATCAGTTGCTGCCGACAGTGAAGTTAATGGTTATGATGTTGTACGCGCTACCGTGCAAGGGAAGGTAGCTGATTTTAAATTAGGTGCAATGTACCAAAGCCAAGAAAAAGTGGATGGTAGCGGTGATGCCGATGGTTATTTAGTTAATGCGGCTTACACTCTTGATAGCAATACATTTAAAGTTCAATACCAAGTAATGGATTTTGATGCGGGTGATAAAAAGTCTGCCATCTCTGCAGGTGTTGATCACTCCTTGAGCAAAAACACCACGTTATTTGCCTTCTACACTAATTTTGATATGGACAGCAATGTTGATCAAGATTACTTAGGTGTTGGCATGGAATACAAGTTTTAGTCTTTAGACCGTTGAAAAAGCCTTACTTATTGCTGTAAGGTTTTTTACTATTAAGCTTGTGCATACACTGATTTACCCGCAAGCCAGCGATTGATTAGTTGTTCTACTTGTTCAGGATACTGGCGGAGCATTTGTAGTGCGATAGGTCTGACTAAGTTGAGTGTGTGCTTATCTCTGGTTAAGTCAGCAATTTTAAATTCCGCTAAGCCTGTTTGTTTAGTGCCGAGCACTTCACCTGGACCACGAATTTCCAAATCACGTTCTGCAATTACAAAACCATCATTGCTATCTCTTAGAACAGCCAAACGTTTTTGTGCAGTATGAGACAGCGGTGCGTGGTATAAAAGCACACAATGGGATGCGATTGCACCACGACCAACTCGCCCACGTAACTGATGTAATTGTGCAAGGCCAAGCCGTTCAGGATTCTCAATGATGATCAAACTGGCATTCGGCACATCTACACCGACTTCAATGACCGTTGTCGCCACTAATATATGAATCTTTCCAGCTTTGAACTCGCTCATAATAGCTTGCTTTTCTGCTGCTTTCATACGGCCATGAACTAATCCTATAGTTAACTCTGGCAGTGCATGAGTTAATTGCAGTGCGCTATCTTCTGCTGCTTGGCATTGCAATGCTTCCGATTCATCAATTAAGGTGCATACCCAATATACTTGACGACCTTGCTCGGTACAGGCTGTTTTTACACGAGCAATAATTTCATCACGACGCGTATCAGGTAGTGCAATGGTTTTAATTGGGGTACGTCCTGGTGGCAACTCATCAATCACGGACGTTTCTAAATCGGCATAAGCTGTCATCGCCAGTGTACGTGGGATCGGTGTTGCTGTCATAACCAGTTGATGGGGATAGCAATCACCAAAACGGCCTTTTTCTCGTAGCGATAAGCGCTGATGGACGCCAAAGCGGTGTTGTTCGTCAATAATAATAAGCACTAGGTTATTAAATGTTACTTGTTCTTGAAATAACGCATGAGTCCCAACAATCATTTGCGCTTCACCTGATGCTATTTTTTCAAGCGTTGCGCTGCGTTCTTTTCCTTTGGTTTTACCACCGAGCCATGCTGTAGTTATACCTAAAGCCGTAAACCAATTTTCGAAAGTAATGCCATGTTGTTCTGACAGAATTTCGGTGGGTGCCATTAATGCCACCTGATAGCCCTGTGCGATAGCTGTTAAGGCGCTCAGTGCCGCAACGAGGGTTTTACCTGAGCCAACATCGCCTTGTACTAAGCGCATCATTGGATAAGGAGACTGCAAATCGTTTTTTATTTCAGCGACGACTTTGTTTTGCGCGTTGGTTGGAGCAAAGGGGAGCTGCGCTAAAAAATCATGCTCCAGATGATTAATAGGGTTCAGAGCAACTGCTTTTACTTGCTGTCCTTGTTGACGTAATTTTAATAAGCTCAAATTTTGCGCCAGTAACTCTTCAAACACTAAACGTTGTTGAGCCGGGTGCAGGCCTTGCTCTAATGCGGTGATATCTACATCATTAGCGGGGCGATGTAAAAGTAGCAGTGCTTGAGTTAAATCCATACCAGCGTGTTGGAATTGCACTGGCAATAACTCTTCTACCTGATATTTTTCAAGTAATGCAATCGCCTGATCACTTAATGCACGGATCGACAGTTGTTTTAACCCTTCCGTTGTCGAGTAAACAGGCGTTAGTGTGGTCGCTGTTGGTTGTTCGCTCGGTGTATCGCTGAGGCTGTATTCAGGATGAGTCATTTCATAACCGACTCTGCCACGTCGTACCTCGCCAAAACAGCGGATCACCTTACCGCTACTTAAGGTATTCTTTTGTGCTGCAGTAAAATTAAAAAATCGCAGGGTGAGTCGTCCAGTACCATCGTTAACTTGGCAAACGAGCATTTTACGTTTACCAAAGGTAATTTGGCTGGTTTCTATGGTGGCTTCAATACTGACATGACTATGCACAGCTAAATCACTGATAGCATAAATACGGGTGCGGTCTTCATATCGAAGCGGTAGATGAAAGAGCATATCTTGCACTGTGCTAATGCCGAGTTTTTTTAGCCGCTCGGCCATCTTTGGACCAACGCCTTTGAGGTCAGTGATTGGGTAGCGGCTTAAAGTTGGCTTTGACACAATACGCTCAAATCTTTCATTTTTAGATACTTTTTAGTTTACGTGCGAACAGGCTTGTCATCAAGCATGTTTTAATTTGTGCCAAAACTCATCATCAGCGATGATTTCACCATTTTCATCGAGGGCTGGATAGAGTTGCGATTTTTCTTTGCATTTTTGTGCAATGATTGGATGGCAACCTTCAAATAGCATCTTATGTTTTATGCTCTCATCCAGCATAGTGCGCTCATATAAGCCGGCTTGCAGACGTTGGTTTTGTGCCTCAAATAATATCAGTGCAGCGGCCACAGACACATTCAGAGACTGCGCCATACCTTGCATTGGAATAATAATGTTTTTATCTGCGTGGGCAAGTGCTTGTGGAGAGATCCCGGTTTTTTCTTGGCCGACAATAATGGCTGTTGGCAGAGTATAATCAATCTCACGGTAGTCAACAGCATCAGGGCATAAGTTAGTAGCGAGTATTTGTACTTGCGGATTATGCAGGCGCATCATAGCCACAGCGCTGTCGATATCTTTATGTAAGTGAGTTGCGATCCAATTTTTACTGCCCCCAGAGGTATTATTGGTGAGCCATTTTTGGTTTTGTGGCCATACTGCATGAACATTATGGCAACCCACAGCATCAGCGCTGCGAACAATTGCAGACAAGTTATGGTGTTTGTGCACATCTTCTAAGCACACGGTTAAATCGGTTTGACGACGATCTAGTACGTGTTTAATGCGATGATAGCGGGTGTTTTCCATTTTTAGCCTTGTCTTAACTCATAAAATTGCCGCTATTATACGGGAATTACCGTCTTAAGGCATTACTGAGCGGCTAATTGGGTTTTGCAGTGATATTAGCGTTTCGGTTGACTGAATAGCTTCGATAGCTTGAATCTTATTGATCAATACATCTTGTAAATGATCAATTGAACGGGTCATTACCTTAATAAAAATACTGTAGTTACCGGTTGTGTAATAAGCCTCAACGACTTCTTCAAGTTCCTTTAGGTGCAATAAGGTTTGTGGGTAGTCTCGAGCATTATTGAGGTTGATGCCAATAAAACAACATACATCGTAGCCTAACTGCTTGGCATTGACGCTAACTTGGGTGCCTGTAATGATCCCGGCTTGTTTCATTTTTTCAATCCGTACATGAATTGTACCTGCGCTAACGGCGAACCGTTTGGCTAATTCTGCATAGGCTGTGCGGGCATTATCCATTAATGCGTGGAGGATCTGTTTATCAAGATTATCGATTTGATAATTTTCCATATAAATATCATCTTTAAATTGTTGAATCATCATTTTTTATACCACTAAATTAATCAAATTAATATGGTAAAGGTGTTTTTGTTATTGGTTATTGAATTAAAGTGCAAAATGATTGAGGATTGCTTTAACGACATGGTTGCTCATAGTGCAATCATGCATTTATGCAAGTAACAATAACTGGGAATGAGGCCAATTATTATGAGTTCACACTTTGTCCAGCAACAGCTGCAAATTAGTAAAGTTAAACAGTATTTTTCACACCAGCTAGAACAACAGCTAGGGTTAATTGAAGTACAAGCGCCTATTTTGGCTAAAGTAGGCGATGGTATCCAAGATAACCTAAGTGGCACTGAAAATGCGGTTGCGGTAAAAGTTAAAACTATTCCAGCGAGTCAATTTGAAGTGGTTCACTCTTTGGCAAAATGGAAGCGAAAAACACTAGCTGAGCACGGCTTTGCAATTGGTGAAGGTTTATACACACATATGAAAGCGTTGCGCCCGGATGAAGAGTCATTAAGCCCCATCCATTCTGTTTATGTTGATCAGTGGGATTGGGAGAAAGTAATTTGTGCCAGTTCTGAGCGCTCTCTTGATAAGTTAAAAGAAACAGTACAAGCCTTGTATAAAGGCTTAAAAGCAACCGAGCAATTTGTTGCTGATGAATTTGGTATATCACCATTTTTACCCGCTGATATTACTTTTGTACACAGTGAACAGTTACGTCAAATGTACCCTGATTTTACCGCCAAGCAGCGCGAAAAAGCGATTACACAAGAATATGGTGCGGTGTTTTTGATAGGCATTGGTGGGGCATTAGCCGATGGTAAGATTCATGATGTACGCGCACCTGACTACGATGATTGGTCGACTCAGACTTGCGAGCAATACAGTGGCTTAAATGGTGATATTTTACTGTGGAACCCTGTGCTTGAAGATGCTTTTGAAATTTCATCAATGGGTATTCGCGTATCACCAGAAGCATTAGTTGCACAGCTTGCAATTACCGGTGACCAAGCTCGTTTAGAATTTGATTGGCATAAGCAACTACTAGCTAAACAATTACCACAGACAATAGGTGGTGGCATTGGTCAATCTCGATTGGCGATGTTGTTATTACAAAAACCTCACATCGGTCAAGTACAAGTAAGTGTATGGCCGGAGGAGTTAAAACAACAAGTGGCTGGTATTTTATAACGTAGACGAGAGAATAGAGATTATCTGCTGTTAGTCTCTATCTGCTTGCGATCAACTGGTTTTAAATTCAATCTCTATTTTTCCTTCTTGCAGTTTTACGTTACAAGGAGGATAGCTGCGATTTGTTCTTAATACTTTATCGAAAATGTGGATTTCTACCCCAGAATGCAATTTTTTATTGACCGCTAAATTAGCATTATCAAGTAGTTCATATAGACTTTGTTCTAGCGTTGTTAGGCGTTTTTCTAGCTGCTCTGCTTGTTGGCAATAATGTTGCTGAGTAGCTCCTATTTTAGCGAGCAATAGTTTTTTCTTATCTAAATCTTTTACTAAATCGGCCTTTTCTAGCGTTGCTTGCAGGGTGTCTAATTGCTCATCGGTTTTAGCTAATTCTTTAAGGCATTCATCGGTTTCAGTAGTAACAGACTTTCCTGAGGCAACCATGTTTATGAGCATTTTAGCGCCAGATTCATTACCAATTTCACCAGCGATAATCATTCCGGCATCCAGGATCTCGCCACCAAATAACTTCCCTTGTGGATTGTCTGCTTGGCCTATCTGTAAAAGCTTAGTCGCTTTCATTGCGCAGTGGCTAGCTTGGCGCTCAATAAAAATATTATTACCTTCAAGGTAGCTATATTGGGAGTGAGATAAATGAATATCACCGTTACAAATAATTTTGCACGAAAGTGTTTTATCATCTAGCTGGTGGCCAATCACACCTTGTTTAATGGTGATATTACCTTGCGCTGTCAGCTCTCCGGATTCAACCGTGCCCATCACAGTTATATCGCCTTTCGCGGTTACTTTCATGCCAGGCTCTATATTATGAGTGACAATAATGCTGCCATCAAAGTTTATATGGCCGCTTTTAACTGTGACATCGCCAATCGTAAAAATATCATCAACGCGCATACCATTTTGAATTTCGACTGGTACGCCCGCAATACTTGAGATTAATTCAAGAGGATTAGTTTTTGATATTTCACTGCCCTCACCAGCAACTAGCGGGCTACTTTCTCCTGCTTTTGCCGGAAGGACATCGCCTTTTACGGTAAAACCTTCTTTACCAGGGGTTGCGGGTTGCTGTCGAACTAATAATGTACCGGGTTCAACACTTGCTAACTTGCCAAAGTCGCGCATATCGACAGTGCCATCTTCGCGCAGTTTCGGGGTATGCAAACGCTCTTTTAAAGTTAATACTTGAGGAAGTAATTTTGATGATTTGCCGTCTTCTGGTAAGCGACCTTTAGCGAGGATACCTTTAACGGTAGTGCCAGCGGGTAATTCAAATTGTTTTTGTAGCAGCTGCTCTAAAAATGCTTGTTTGTAGCCCCGAGCAACCCCAGCTTTGATCAGCTGCTGTTTCGCTTGATCAAGGGCCAAAACTTTGCCACCTTGTGCGAGTGTGAGTTCGCCTGTTGCTAACATTTTATCATCACTGAGTGTAACAGTTAGTGTGGCGTCATGCTTACTGGCAACCACTAAACTACGTTCGCTACTAGGCTCTTTAAAAAAAGCATTGATAGCATCATAGTCTATGCGACATTCACAGAATGTTGATTTTTCTAGAGCCTCAATAACAAAAGCGGCACTAGGCGGCGAATGTTCTATAACATCGAGTAGTACATTACCGTTATGAGCAAGCTTAAACACGGATCATCCTTTTACAACACTTAAGTTAAAGGTTTTTATAATTATATAAAGATAGAGTGCTAGAGATTTGAATAACTGTCAAGAAGATCGAGGAAAAGGGGACTGATGAGTTAATACACCTAAGTATAAATACTTAGGTGTATTGCTGTAAGCTTAATTTGTTGAAGGCAATTCCATAATACCGTCAATTTCAACTTGCACGTTTTTTGGTAATGCGCGCACGCCAATTGCTGCTCGGGCAGGATAAGGTGCTTTGAAGTATTGGCTCATTACTTCATTTACCGTCGCAAAGTTAGATAGATCAGTTAAATAGATATTAACTTTTACCAAGTCTTGGATGTTGCCACCGGCTTCTTCACATACCGCACTAATATTTTTAAATACTTGATGTGTTTGTTCTGCGAAATCTTCAGAGATCACTTCCATCGTTGCGGGAACTAATGGAATTTGACCCGATAAGTAAACTGCTGTACCAACTTTTACTGCTTGGCTATAAGTGCCGATGGCAGCAGGTGCTAGATCCGTAGAAATAAATGCTTTATTCATGATTATCCTATGTTATTTTTTACGATAGACTTTTTGCACATCAGGCATTACGCGAATGCGGCGCATGATATTTGCAACATGGACACGGTTTTTCACGGTGATCCCTAAATCTATCACGTATAAATTACTTTCTTTTTCATCTGTGGCAATTTCCACTATGTTTGCTTGGGTTGTAGCAATTACATTGGTTAGTTTTGCGAGTGCGCCTTGGTGGTTTATGATTTCTACACGCAGTGCTGCAATATATTCTTTTTCTGGATTATCATCCCATTTAACAACCAAGTACTTGGAGCGTTCAGTTTCCCAGCCACGAATATTTTTACATTCTTGGCGGTGAACCGTGATGCCTTTACCTTGGCTTATATGTGCGGTGATAGCATCCCCTGGCACTGGTCGACAACATTTAGAATAATTAACTAGCATGCCTTCAGTACCAATAATGGTCGCTTTAGCATTTTTAGTCATATCGCCTAAATCATCATTGTCATTTTGCAGTAAGCGGCGTGCGATCAGCATGCTCATTAAATTACCGCAGCCAATTTCAACTAATAGCTCTAATACAGTATTGAGTTCATGTTCTGCTAATACGCGACTAATATTTTCGTCAGGCAGATCATCGAACTTCGTTTCACCTAAAGCAGAGTCGAGTAAGCGACGGCCAAGTAATAAAGCTTCTTCATGATGTTGGCTCCTCAGGTAATTGCGAATTCCTAAACGTGCTTTACCGGTAACAATAAAGTTTAACCACGTTGCGTTAGGGTGCGCACCTGAGCTGGTAATCACTTCAACTGTTTGACCCGTATCTAATGCTTTACTTAACGGATGAGGTTTACGGTTAACGCGTGCACCCACACAGGTATTACCAACATCGGTATGGACCGCGTATGCAAAATCAACGGCGGTTGCACCCATAGGTAACTCGACTATGCGACCATCAGGAGTGAACACGTAAATTTCTTCTGGGAATAGCTCTGTTTTAACGTTTTCAACAAATTCAAATGATGAGCCTGCGCTTTGTTGTAATTCCAACAAACTTTGCATCCACTGACGTGCCCGTTGTTGTGCAGTGTGGCCTGCGTTATCACCGGATTTTTTATACATCCAATGAGCAGCAACTCCTTTATCTGCCATGTGATCCATATCGTGAGTACGGATCTGGATCTCAACAGGGATCCCATGAGGACCAACTAATGAGGTATGCAACGATTGATAACCATTAGTTTTAGGTACTGCTATATAATCTTTAAAGCGAGTTTCGATTGGTTTATATAAATTATGGGCAACGCCAAGTACCCGATAGCAGATATCCATTGAATCAACTGCAATTCTAAATGCGTAGATATCCATGACTTCATTAAACAGTAACTCTTTATTAAGCATTTTTTTATAAATACTATATAAATGTTTTTCGCGCCCAGAAACAGTGGCTGTAATGCCAGCTTCTTCAAGGCGTGCTGTTATCTCGGTTTGGATATTTGAAATGACTTCTTTGCGATTGCCGCGCGCTTTGGCAACTTCTGACTTTAAAGCGCGATGACGCATCGGGTAGAGGGCTTGAAAACCTAAATCCTCTAACTCATTTTTAATATCGTGAATACCTAAACGATTAGCAATCGGCGCATAAATCTCTAACGTTTCGCGGGCAATACGTCGACGTTTGTCAGGACGTAATGCTCCAAGAGTGCGCATATTATGAGTACGATCAGCAAGTTTGATTAAAATAACACGAATATCTTGTGTCATTGCCATAATCATTTTTCGATAGTTTTCAGCTTGGAATTCTTTTTTATCTTTAAAGCTGAGCTTATCAAGTTTGCTTACGCCCTCAACTAATTCTGCGACTGTCTCGCCAAAAATTTCGGCTAAATCTTGTTGGCTAAAGTCGGTGTCTTCAATCACATCATGCATTAATGCAGCCATTAACGTTTCGTGATCTAAATGCATACCAGCCAGAATTTGGCTTACTTCAACAGGGTGAGTAATGTAAGGTTCGCCACTTGAGCGAGTTTGACCCTCATGGGCCTCTCGGGCTACCACATAGGCTTTTTGTACCAGCTCTACATCAGCAGCAGGTAAGTATTCTGATATTTTCTTTTTTAGACCTTCAAAAAGATACATTCACACTCCAATGTTCTCGTGAAGCAAATAGGTAACGGTATGTTAAGAATATACGATGAAAAGAAGGGATTGCCAACGGCTAGAATAGAAATACTATACCGTTGGCTAAATCAGACAAGGAAGTCAGATTATTGGTTGCCGCCTACAATAGCTGCAACTGCAGCCATTTCAGCCGCCTCTTGATGTTGTTGCTCTTCACGATCAATAAGATCCATTGATGAGCTATCTACTAAACCAAGTTCAATTTCACGTAAAGCAACAACCGTTGGTTTATCGTTTTCAGGATCAACCAGTGGCTTTTTACCACCGACCGCGATTTGACGGGCACGACGGGCCGCAACTAAAATTAAATCAAAACGATTACCAATTGCATCTACTGCATCTTCAACAGTTACGCGAGCCATCTTAGCACTCCAAATAAATTTTTAAGCAAAGACGTAGTTTACTGCACCGAGTCAGATTCGCCAATAGCTTGTGGTTAATTTAAACAAATAAAATACTTACTGAACCCAAATTAGGATTTAACGCAGTAAGTCTACGAGTAAATCTTGATGGCGAATAGCTTGGCTTTGTAGCGATAAGCGTTTTGCCAATACGATCGTCTCAATTTCCTTCAGCGCAGTTGCAAAATCATCGTTAACCACGACATAGTCATATTCATTGTAATGAGACGTTTCAGATTGTGCTTTTGCCATGCGACCAGCAATGATTTCTTGTGAATCTTGGCCGCGATTATTTAAGCGCGCTTCAAGCTCAAATTTTGACGGTGGTAGGATAAAAATGGTTTCAACATCAGCGACCAGATCACGAACTTGACGTGCACCTTGCCAATCAATATCTAAAAATACATCAATACCTGCTGCAAGCTGCTCTTCAATTGCTTGCTTTGATGTACCGTAGTAATTATCGAACACTTGCGCCCATTCAAAAAAATCATTCTTTTCAATTAATGATTTGAATTCATCAACATTTACAAAGTGGTAATGCACGCCATTTGCTTCGCCCGGACGAGGCGAGCGAGTAGTATGCGATACAGATACTTTCATATCATTATACTTAGTTAACAATGCATTGATTAAGCTGGATTTACCCGCACCAGATGGTGCCGATAAAATAAATAAGTTTCCGCGAGAGTGTGCCATGGGTTTTTACCTAAAATAAACCGACTAGAGCTGCTAATAAGCTCCGCCTTAATTTTGGTATTGTACTTTATTTAGTGAAGTTTACTCAACTGCCGAAAGTATCCTAGTGAGGTGATTAAATTTTAACGTATTAATAACCGTATTTTTGTTACGGCAATGATGACTGTTTAAAAAACTCCCGCATTTTAACGATTATTTGTACTTAGTTGCATAATGCAAAAATGGTCGTTGCAAGTTGCATCTTTCATCTTCAACTTTATTTTATTTTGTTTTATTTCAATGCTTTATTTTTTGGAATGATGCCTGCATTGGTACAGTTACTTAATGATTGAGGGCTTACTAATGAGATTAACCCATTTAGCCATAGCGTGTTTAGTTTCACTTCCTTGTGCTGTATTTAGCCAGCCATTCGATAATTGCCCTAGTCAGGCATTTTTGATGCAGGATGCAAAGGCACAGCTTTACGGTATAGATTTAGTGTCGGCTAAACCTACGATTTTATCATCGGCTTTGACGTTTGCTAGCGAGGCAAATAATGAAAGTGTGAATGCCGTCGGTTTTAATTACAAAGACCAATACTTATACGGTTTTAGCCGACAATCGCCTAAAAGCGTGGTGCAAATTGGTAGCAACTACGAAATGAAGCGGTTAAATGTTACTGGCCTACCCGATACTAATTTTTATGTAGGTGATATTCAAGTGACTGGTGAGCAAGCAAATCAAAGTGCGATGTATTATGTATATACTCCCAATTTTGGTTTATATGAAATCAATCTAGAGGGTGATCTAGATGCCCCCATAACTGCTCGGCTACTACCTGCAACCGAGACATGGAACTTAGGTATATTTGATTTTGCATTTCATCCGCAAAGTAATCTGTTATACGCAGTTGAATCAAATGGTGATTTGCATGAAATTAACGTTGCAGAAAATACTACCAAGTTTATTACTCAAGTTGATATTGGTGATGATACGGGCGCATTTGGTGCTGCCTATTTTGATATCAATGGTCAGTTTTATTTTAGTAATAATAAAAGCGGAAAAATTCACAAAGTTGATTTAAGTATTAGTCCTGTTGTTGGTTATACGCCTGTTGCGAATGTGTTTACATCGGGCCCTAAGTCAAGTCAGAACGATGGGGCTCGTTGTGCTATTGCCGAAGTTGAGGTAACAGATAGTTCGATTGATTTTGGTGATGCTCCTCTACCTTATAACACCAGTTTAGAGCAAAGCGGAGCCAGGCATTTATTCGATCCTAACAGCACTGGCAGTAACCTGATTTATTTAGGCGATACAGTCGATGGTGAAAATATCAATACTGATGCCGACTTAATCAACAACCCAGTTGATGCATCAGATGATGGGGTGAGCTTTGTGACGGCAATATCGGCGGGTCAAGATAGCCAAATTATTGTAAACGCCTCTGCGAGTAGCTTTTTATATGCATGGTTTGATTGGGATCAAAATGGCGGCTTTAGTGAAAGTGAGCGCATAATAACTAAATATCAACTTAATCAAGGCGATAACAGTATTTTAATTAATGTACCTAGTAATGTTAAAGCTGGGCAGACATGGGCTCGTTTTAGGGTAACTGATGGCTCGGAAGCTTCGCTTATTACTGCCACTGGCGGTGTTTTAGGTGGTGAGGTGGAAGATTATGAAATAACAACATTTGCTAGTGCTGTATACCCAGGAGAAAACGATTGGGTGACACTTGCTTATGAAGATAAATGGCCGTTTGCAGGTGATTATGACTTTAATGACGTGGTCGTAAATTACCGTACTACTCAGCTCATTGAGGGCACTAATGTTGTTGGTTATAAAATTGATGGCCAGTTAATTGGTGTAGGAGCAACCTATCATAATGGCTTTGCGGTAAGCCTTAAAGAGACGGTAAATAATACAACTTACTCAATTTTAAGTAGAGAAGTCGATGCCGATAATATTCGGTTTGTGATTAATGGCGAACTACAAACAGGCTCATTTTTGGAAGCAAACACAGAGCAGGCTATTTTAATTTTTATGCAAGACACTTGGCTGCATGTGAATAAGCAATCAGGGTGCGAGTATTTTAGAACGGAAAGCAATTGCGACGTTAACAGCAAAGTAACTTTTAGTATGACTATCCCATTAAAAGTCCCTAAAGCGAAAATATTATCCCCCGGAACATTATTAGACCCTTTTATTTTTGCTACAGAGGGCTTTTATCATGGCGATTTTTTAGTTGGTAAAAATGCGCGCAGCTGGGAAGTACACATGAAAAATCAAGCGCCCACAGAAGTATTTGACGCGACTTTGTTTGATCTCAGTGGTGCAGATGATGTGAGCCAGCAAGAAAGTGGTTTGTTTTTCTTAACTGAAAACGGCCTACCATGGGCGATTGAAGTAGGAGTGCAATGGTTACATCCACTTGAAGGTGTAGATATAACCGATGCCTACGATAGCTTTGCTAATTTTGCTCAGTCGTCAGGAAAGCAAAATCCACAATGGTTCAATCGCTACAACAGCAATAATGTGGCAGTTAGAGGGGAACAGTAATGAAAAAATTAACTGTAATTTTATGCTTATCATCATTTTTAGTTGCGTGTGGTGGTGGTGAAAGCGAAAGTACTGCGGCAGTACCTGCAGCTGTTGAATCACTACCATCGAGTGTCGTTCCTATCACCACCGACTCAGCCGGAATGGCCAGTTTAGTGATAGATGATCGTTTTGATTTATCAACGAAATTTAAACTAAAGATTGATGTAGATCTCTCTATAGGTGACGTAAGAGCTTACTTAAATATTTGCCAAAAAAAGGCCAATAGCCTACGTGCTGATTATGGAAACTGCTTAGTTAGAGCTCCTTTATCGCAAGGCTCTATAAAAACTACGCTTGCAATGAGTAGACAAGATATCGAACTGATTGCAGAAATTTGGTTTTACGATACCAGCACTCAACCCCTTTCATTTGCATGGCAGTTTGATACACAAGCAGAACATCAGATGTTTGAAATAAGGTAGTAAAAGTCAAAGGCAAGCAGTAACGGTAAAGTGATCAAGCTAAAGAATACACCTAGGTATATTCTTTATACTAGTTAGGGTAGTGATTTATGTTGAAGTTTCTTAATGATAACAATGGCGATCTTTTGCAAAAAAAGAGGCTAGTAAAATTTTTTGTCGCAGCAGCTGCGTTTATGCTAATTGCGATTGCCTATAATCCTTCGCAATATTATTACGCTGATCTTTTAGTATCATTGCGTATGCCATTACTAGTTATTGCCTTATGCTTTGCCATGTTGCTTTTAATTATAAAAGCAACATATTTAGGTGGGGCGCTATCAATTATATGCTTGATAAGTTTGAGTTCATTATTACCATTGCATTCGTTACCAAGTGAGCAAACCAAAAATGCGATTTTGATAAAACAAATAAACTTAAATTATAGTAACCCGTTTATTGAATCGCACTTAGTTAGCTTACAAAAACAATCTTGGGATGTATTAATTCTGCAAGAGTTTAGTGATTTAAATCGGCATTTGCTCTCTCGTTTTTTAACCAAGGCTAGTTTATTTGGTTATCGTGAAGTAGAGGGGATCCCTTACGGCATCGTTGTTATTTCGCGTTTCCCTATAATTTATAGACAACAAGTAAAACTTCAAGGGGATAGGTTAGGTTACATTAAACTGCGCTTGTTATTTAATAATGAAGTTATCACTACGTATATTGCCCACCCACCATCACCAAGAACCAAGCAGCACTGGGAAAATAGAAATATTTTACTCGCGGCGCTGCATGCAGCAACAATACAAGAGCAAACACTATGGCTAATTGCAGGTGATTTAAATATTGTCCCTTGGTCACGTTATTTTAGTTGGCAAAGTACACAAAGTTGTTATGGAGCAAATCCTTATAGCAGTTTTATGCCCTTAAATATTAAGCCGACACTGCTAACCGGGTTACCCATAGATCACTGTGTTTTTGACGAGCAATTTACGTTAAACAGCTTAATAGTGAGTAATTTTGCAGGAAGTGATCATAAGATGCTTAGTTACAGTTTGAGCCTTCATGATTAACCAAAGTTCAGCTTAGTTAGTTAATAAAAATAGCATGCAGGATTAACCACATGCTATTTGATTAAATAAACCAATGCGGATTTATTTTACTGTAATGGCAAAGGTCATTTTTAAGTCATGTAGTAAATGACGTAGGTTTCGCTTATGTGGAAAAAGTGTGAATGCAGCAGTTGCAATCGATAGGGCTTTAAATTTAGAACCTATTTCTCGATAGTACTCACCATAGCATTCTAAAATGCGTGCTTGTGCTTTTATTTTTGCCATAACGCCAGCATCATGTTTACAACGCGAGACAATTTCTTTCATTGCATTGAGTCTGTTTTTACGGTTTGCAGTAATAGAACCCGCTCTCATCAAGTAATCCATTGCGATACGCGGTGAAAACGCAACATCACCGATCCTTGCAAGTTTTAACCAGCAATCCCAGTCGCTAGCGCTATTTAATTGGTTATCAAATCGGCCAATATAATTAATCGCTGAACGCTTAACCACAACCGAAGATGTGCCAATTACATTAGCAAAAATCAGTAAATCCATTGGGCATTTTAAATTTTGATAACCCATATTATTTTTATCAACAAATTTTGAAAATTCAGGCCAAAAAGAAAAACAATCGACAATGGGTTCATATTCTTCGTTAATATGCATATAGTTTGTGAAACTTAAAACGCACTCTGAGTGCTCTTTCATATAGCTTAATTGTTCGTATAACTTATCATCACTCCAGTAATCATCAGCGTCTAAAAAAGCAATGTAATCACCTTTTGCTGCGGCAATAGCGCGATTTCTTACATTGACAACGCCAGTGTTTTCTTGCTCTATAACAATTAACTGGGGAATTGTTGTTTGGGCGGTTTTTAACCACTCAACACTACCATCTGTTGAACCATCATCAACCACAATAATTTCTAAATTCACGTTTTTTTGTTTAACAACACTACTAATGGCTTTGGCTAAATATTGTTTACAATTGTAGTTAGGGATAATAACGCTTATTTCTATACTCATGATCCGCATCCTAGTTTTATAAATTAACTAACTAAGTACTACGCAAGTTCAGCGCCAATTATTTTAATAGGTTTGCGAGGGGGTTTTTGTCTAATGCTTTGCATTTTGCAACAGATGTTCGCAAATTGACTTTTTAATCATGTTTTTGGTGTGTTTTAACTGGGCATGCTTCTTGCGAAATAACCATAAGTTATATTTGGAGTGTTGAGCATGAAACATATTGGCATTGTGGTACCGAGTTTCCATATCCCCTCAGAAACCTTTGTGGTAACTGAGATAAACGCATTAGTAAGAGCTGGGCACAAGGTCAGTGTTATCACCTTTGCAAATTTAAATAGTTGTACCAATCTTGATAGCAGTGTAAACGTCATTACTATTGAAAAATCGTTGTTATATGCGGCCAAGTTTGCCATGAAAAAACCGCTGGCAGCATTTAAAGCGGCATTAACAGCAACAAGGTTTACCTCAATCTCGGTCACTTCACTGCTTGGCTACGGATTAAATATTGCTGACATAATCAAACAACATGGTATTTCCCACATACACTGCCACTTTATGCATGCGCCTCTGGCGTACTCAATTATAGCCAGCAAAATTGCAGGCATTAGTATCTCCTCGATTGGCCACGGGCATGACGTATACGTTAATGATACTGATCTTAGGCTGAAACTCTCATTGTGTAATTTCTCCGTGGCCGTGTGCAAAGATATGGCTGAAAAGTTAGGTAAATACAAAGCGGGTAAAGTTGAGTTGCTGCATTGTGGAGTTGATCTAAGTTTATTTAACGCAACGCCTAACCGACTTAATGAGTCTGTGAAACTATTATTTATTGGCCGTTTAGTTGAAAAAAAGGGACTACAATTTTTACTACCCGCAATAAAAAAATTAAATAAAAAATACTCAATATTTTTAGATGTTGTTGGTGAAGGCCCTTTGATGAACGACCTAAAGTTTTTATGTGAAAAGTTAGGCATTGAAAAAGAAGTTAGATTTTTAGGCAAGCAAACGCCACTGTGGCTATCAAAAAACACCAGTAATTACTCTGCGTTAGTTGCGCCATTTTGCATTTCAAGTAACGGAGATAGAGATACTGGTCCGGTGGTTTTAAAAGAGGCTATGGCTAGTGGTATTCCAGTGCTCACAACTCAATTAATGGGAGCCAAAGAAATTGTTAATGACTCGGTGGGCTTTAAGTGTGAGCCGTCGAGTATTTCAGGGTTGGAGAAAATTTTAACGGAGTTTTGTGAATTAAATCCCTATGAGAGATACGCCAAAGGAATTAACGCCAAACGCTTAGTTGCAAATAAGTTTAACGCCAGCTCACAAGCTAAAAAATTGTCATCTTGGGTGCAAAACTCTTAAGGAATAAAGATGAATGGATTAAAGCAAATCGCCTATTTTGGACTATCAACCTTGTTACTTAAGGGGCTTGGCTTTGCTTTGTTGCCTATATCTACTCGTCTTTTAAGCCAAGCTCAATTTGGTGAACTAAACTTTTTAGTTTCTATTTCCGCTATTATGTCTTTGTTGTTGTGTTTAGGGTTACCCGAATTATTGTTCAAGCAACAAATGAAAAATGCGGTTTATAAACAAGCTTTGTTTAGAGACGCGATTATTTTATGTAGCGTTTTGAGTGCGTTGTTTGTTGTTATCATGGTGTTATTTACCAGCTCATTTAGTGTGTTATTACCCATCTCCATTAATAAACTTGATCTGCAGTTATTAGCGGTTAATTTAGCATTTTCTGCTGTGCTGTCCATTGTGTTTTGCTTTTTAAGATATTACGAAATGGCTAAGCAGTTCTGCTTTTTAGCTATTTTACAAGGAGTGGGGCAAACGCTACTCACCATTATATTACTTTACCTTGGCTATGGAGTAACGGGGGTTATGGTGTCGGGTGCTGTGTCGAGCTTTATTGTGCTGATGATTTCGTTATGCGTCATTGGCCGCACAATTACGATTAGTTTTAACTATGTTCCTTGGAATATAAGTTATAAAAATAGTTTGTTTTTATTAAGTATTATTGCTTCATCGCTGTTTGTGTATGCAAATAATGGCGCTGAAAACTGGTTTATTGCAGCCAGTGTCGGAAAAGAAAAGCTTGCCCAATATTATGTGGCAATGCAATTTGCAGTTATGACTTCGTTTACCTTTGAACCGATCAGAATGTGGTGGTTTTCTCGTCGTTTTAATGAATTAACTTCTTGTCGCACTCGTTATGTTTCTTTATGTGAGCTAAGTTTAGAAATCGCAATTGCGTTGTGTGCAGTAATGCTTATTGTTGCGCCTCATTTATTTATCTTGGTTTTACCACAAGGTTACTTACTAAATTCTTGGCTTTTACCCAGTTTAATATTTATTGTTGTACTTAGGCATCACAGCGATCTACTCAATATTGGTTGTTATATTCATTTTAACGCACTATTTGTCACTATTATTAATGCTGTTAGTGCAGCTTGCGTACTAATAGCATTGGGTATTCTAGTGCCTAAATGGGGAGTGCTTGGTGCAGTGGTCAGCTTAGTATTTGCACAAACTCTTAAAACAGTGTTGTTTGTTGTTGTTAGCCAAAAGCTCGAAAATCTGGCATTTAGTATTCAGCGATTAGTACCTAGCTGGCTCTGTTTTATTAGTGTTTTTGCCCTGAGCGTAAGTGAAATTACTCATTATGTAATTTGGCAAATCGCGGCTTTAGTTTGCCTAATAGGCGTTTTATTTAATAAGTATCAAAACAGAATAATGGCAATACTGAATCAGTATGTAACAAGGAAAGCACATGGTTAATTGGTATAAAGCGCATTGCCATTTAATAAATGGCTTGGTGATTACTGTGCTCATTTTAGGTTTGTATTCGCTATTTGGCCCCATAGCCGCTTTTGCCTTGTTGCTATTACCGTTTGCGGGTTTTTTGGCGATACGTATTAGCACCGTGTTTATTATATTATTTATTTTGTTTAGCTATTTTAGAATCCACGAGGCGTTTGTTTTTCTAATGCCGCTTAAAATTCCTAAATTACTTGCTTTAGCATCTTTACTGGCCATTGCATGGCATTTATTTGTATCTAAAACTTTAAAACCACATTGGAGCTCTACGCATCTTATTTTTGTAATTTGGTTCGCTTGGCTCACGGTATGCGTATTTTCAGCTTCAAATAGAGGCGTTGCTATTGAGTATTGGTCTGGTGTGTTGGTTAAAGTATTTATTATGGTATTTGCTATTAGCTGGTGGTTAACGCGGTTTTCGCATTTTAGTTACATTAGGCTGGGTATTATGATCTCAGGTGTCACTATCGCTTTAGTGGCGTTGAATAACAAAATAAATGGTGTGGGGTTAGTTGAAGGAACTAGAGTGACTATTTCACGGGAATATCGCTCGCAATTAGGTGATCCCAATGATTTATCTTTGGTGTTGATGTTTCCTGTTTCATTTTTAGCAGCTGAACTTTTTGATACAAATAGTAATAAGTATCGACGTACTTTTGCCGGAGTTGGTTTGATCTTGGCTATTTCCGGTGTTATTGCCACTCAAAGTCGTGGTGGTTTATTAGGAATAGCCGCTATTTTAAGTTTCTTTTTATATCAAAAAGTCAAAAATCCCTTCGTAGTGGCTATGTGCGGTGGTGTCGCTATGCTTGCCATGATGATTTTTGCTGGTATTTCTGACCGACAAAGTGGTGGTGCGGCAGAAGGAGGTGTCGATGAATCAGCTATGGGTAGGCTCTATGCTTGGCAGGCTGCAATCAATATGGCGTTGTCTAATCCATTAACTGGCGTTGGAGTTAATAATTTTTTTGTAAATTACTATTTTTACAGTCCTCATTGGGATGGCAAGAATCATGCAGTACATAGCACATGGTTTCAGGTGTTAGGTGAAACTGGCTTTGTTGGCTTTTGTATTTTTTTACTCGTGATAGCCAGTATTTATCGAAGTCTGTCGCGGGTTTATTGTATTAATAAACGTAGTTTTAATCCTGAAGTGATGGTGAACGCTAACGCATTAAAGGCCGGTTTAATTGGCTTTATGGTTGCTGGCACTTTTTTAACTCAAGCTTTTACATGGCCACTGTATATTATTCTGGCTCTGACTATTGCACTAGAAAAGCTTACTATAGAAAGTAATAAGGAATAACAATATGTTGATACAGCTTAAACTTTGGCTAAAAAATAGTAATAATCCATTAGCGACATGGTTGTTTCAATTTGCAAAGTCGCTTTGCAATCCGCAAATCATCGTAATCCCTGTGCTACATGCTTCACTTTACTATTTGCATTATTTTATAAAAGAGTTATGCCATGAGCTAGTTCGGATTTTTTATTATACACCTTTATTTAAAAGCCAAATTAAGGGCAGTAAAAAGCGCTTATATTTATATTCAGGTATGCCGCAAATACTTGGCAAGTTAAAAATTGAATGCAAAGACGATGTGAGAATTTCAGGGATCAGCACCTTATGTGGGCGGGTGAGTAATGAGCGAGAGCCGCTACTAAGTATTGGCAATAATGTTGACATTGGTTGGCAAAATGCTTTTTCTGTAGGGCGCACCATTATTCTTGAAGACGATGTCAGGCTGGCAGGACGAGTTTTTTTAGCCGGTTTTCCTGGGCATCCAATTGACTGTGATCGCCGCGCTAACTCTGAAAGCGATGATGAATCTCAAATTGGTGACATTATAATAAAACGCGGTGCTTGGCTGGGCACTGGAGTGACTGTACTGGGCGGTGTCACAATCGGTGAGGGGGCGATAATTGGTGCGGGAAGTGTGGTTACTAAAGATATTCCTGATTTTACTATTGCTGCGGGAAACCCTGCCAAAGTAGTTAAAAAAATTAAGGGGTAAGTGTATGAAATTTATTGTATTTGGTGAAGACTGGGCGAGTCATCCAAGCAGTACTCAACATTTATTTTCAGAGCTTGCTAAGCAGCATGAAGTACACTGGATAAACTCCATTGGTATGCGAAAACCAAGCGCTAAATTTCATGATATTAAACGTATGCTCAGCAAGTTAAAGCAGTTATTTCGACAGTCTAAAACTGCTGCAATAGCCACACCCAACAATATGACTATTTATAAGCTGCCTGTATTACCTTGGCACGATAATCGACTCATTCGATGTTTTAACCGCTGGATTTTTTCTCGTTACCTTGCACCCTCAACTTGTAGTGAGCCGATTATGTATTGGTTAAGTGTGCCAACTGCACACTATTTATTTGATAAAAAAACCACTGATAAATTAATTTATTATTGCGGCGATGATTTTTCTGCGTTGGCAGGGGTTGATGCTAAACTCGTTGCCCCCTTTGAGCAGCAGCTTATTAATAGCGCAGATCTTATCTATGTGATCAGTGAGTTATTGCTGGCAAAGATGCCCGCTACAAAAACAAAAATGCTGACCCACGGCGTAAGTTATGAGCTATTTACAAGCGACGTTGAAAAAGCCGATGAAATACAAACTATAAAAGAACCTATTATTGGCTTTTACGGCAGTATTAATGCTTGGTTAGATATTGCGTTATTAACCGCCTTGGTGGCTGCAAGGCCGCATTATCAACTCGTGCTTATCGGAGATATTGTGACTCCTGTTACACAGCTATTGCAGTTTAAAAATGTTACGCATATTGGCGCAGTTAGCCACGACCGTTTAGTATCGTTTTCTGCTCATTGGGATGTGTCGATTTTACCTTTTGTGAATAATGAGCAAATCAGAGCGTGCGATCCGCTAAAACTTAAAGAATATTTAGCGACAGGTAAACCGATTGTCGCAACTGATTTTCCTGCAGTTAGTAATTATACGCCGCATATTTTTATTGCTCACTCTAGTCATGACTTTATTAACAAGGTCGATGAGGCGCTTTCGTTAACTCAGCCACAATTAACATTATTAAACAGCGTACAAAAGAATCTAGCAAAAGCGCACAGCTGGCAGGCAAAGGCGCTGATTGTTAACGAAGACCTGCTGCGACTAAATCCTCCACATTGAGCATTAAAATGTAATCTTGGCGCGCCCTGTGCAACTACCTTATTAAACTAGGCTATTTACAGTGTAAATTTTTATTATGCAAATAGCCGTTAAATTTCGCATTGCAATATGCAAATTAATAGGTAGGGATTATGTTAGTTAGAGAGCAAATAAAAAGGTTACTTTATTTAGCTTTGTATGCAGTTTATACAAGGGCGAAACTATTTGTTTTGCCTCTGTTCATCGTACCTGTTGTGGTTATTTTACTCGCTGCAACTGCGCAAAAGCAGTACACAAACCATGCAACAATCTTAATAGAAGAATCTGCATTACTAAACCCATATTTAGATGACTTGTCTTTTTCGTTTGATTTATCAAATCGTATGGCTGCATTACGCACGCTTGTAATAAGTCGAAAAGTGTTGATAGCTGTTGCTAAAGAAACAAACTTAGTTGCTAAAGATGCAAGCCCTGCTGCTATTGAAAAAATTCATCAAGAACTCTCACAAGCGCTTTCTTTATCACTGGTTGGTGATGAATTGGTGCGAGTTAACTTTACTTGGCATGACCAAACTCAAATGAAAGCAGTATTAGAAAAAGTGGTTGAGAAATTTATAGAGAGTTTATTAGCACCAACCAAGGCCTCGCTTGATACGTCTGAGCAATTTTTTTATCAACAGTTAGTCAGTTTACGAGAAGAACTCGAGGTTTCTGAAGAGTCGCTAGCTAATTTTAAAGCTAAAAATAGCAACACTTTACCTGCTGTTTTACATAGTAATAGACAAACGTTCGATAAGTTACTGAGTGATCAACAACAAAAGTCTATCGTCTTATCAGGTGCAAAAGCCAAGCTTGAAGCGCTAACAACAAAAATGGGCCAAGCAAACCCAATTTTAGGACGCATAGAAGAAAAAATCATTAATGCCGAATCACAGTTGAGCTTTTTAAAAACCCGTTATACCGAAAAGCACAGTAAAGTCGTGTCGAAAAAACGTGAACTGCTGAGTATTCGAGCTCGCCAACAGGCTTTAATAGAAAGTGGCAAAAATCTAGATGCAACAAACATAGATCAACTTTGGCAAATGGCCAATACACTTCCTGATGGCAAAGACAATGAAAGTAATGTGCTTGTTTCACAGATACTTGCATTAGAAGAAGCAAAAAACACTGTGCTCCAACATCAACAAGAGTTTGCCATGTTGGAGCAGCAAGTTAATACGGTGAGTGAAAGGTTATTAGTTACAAGCGATATAGAGAAACAATTAAGAAAGCTAGAGCGGGATTACGACGTTAAGCAATCACTTTATAAAGATATGCTGGGACGTTACGAAATGGCAAAAGTAACGGGTAAATTAGTTAAATATGAAGGGCCTGACAAAGTAAAAACCATAGAACGAGCTTACAGCCCAACCCAGCCAATCAATACCTCTTTAGTAGTGGCGATTATTTTGGGGATTGTTTTAGGCATATTTACAAGCACCACCTGTGTATTTGTAGCGACATTATTTGATAGTCACTTAAAAGATATTCAAACCATTGAAAAACTATCTGCTTTGGAAGTAGTTACTATTTTACCTATTGTTGGCAAAGGTTCATTACATGTTCCTGCTAGCCCATCAATGCACTTTATTAATAAGGGGAGTTAGCATGAACGTCCTACATTTAGTTCAGCACTTTAAAATAGGTGGCCTTGAAAAAATGGCTGTGACCTTAATGCAAAAAAGCCAATTCGCAAGCACCAGTATTATTGTTTCGCTAGAGGGCAATGAGCAAGAAGCAGTTAGTGAGTGGCCTGCTTTAGCTTTATTTGAACAAAAACTGATTAGCTTAGATAAAGCGCCTAGGTTTGATCTAAGTATTATCAAAAAGCTCACTGAAATAATTAAAACACACGAGATTAAAGTGATTCATAGTCATCACATTGGTCCCATGTTGTACGCGAGTCTAGCTTGTCTTACAAATACTCAGGTAAAGCATGTCTCAACTATTCATGATGCTTGGTATTTAAAGAGCTTTAAACAGCGTTTAATTACCAAAACACTTAATAAGTTAACTAAAATTCACTGGGTTGCAGATGCACAAGTGGTCGCGAATGAATTTTATAATGAAACAGCGATCACGGCAGATAAAACCATTCTGAACGGTATCGACTTACAGCAGTTTAATCACATCAATGAAGCAACCGCAAGGCTCAAACTTGATCTTCCTGCTGATAAAAAGTTAATTGGTTGCTCTGCACGATTAGAGCCGGGGAAAGGGCATTTGGATCTCATTAAACTACTGCCTTTGCTGCCTAAAGACATCGAATTAGTGTTTGCTGGTAATGGTAGCTTACGCTTTTCGTTACTCAGTGCGGCAGTATCGCTTGGGGTGGTAGAACGAGTGCATTTTTTAGGAAATGTACAGCATATGCAGCTATTTTACTCAGCTATTAACGTTATGTGTCTTTATTCACAAAGAGAAGGACTGCCCTTATCAATTTTAGAGTCAATGGCGTGTGGCAAAGTAATTGTGGCGACTGATGTTGGCGGTATCAGCGAGGTCGTTACAGAAGAGCAAGGCATATTAGTCAAGCCAAATGACTCTTTTGGCCTAAAAATTGCGCTATTGAAAGCATTAGGCATGAAATATGGGCTGTGTATTCGAGAGCATATTCTCTCAATTGCAGATGCAAACAAAATGAGTGAAGCGTATGACCACTTCTATAATGGCTTAGCTTCATAAGGGGAATGCAATGACTTTTCTACTGATCACATTGGCTGTTTTAATTACACTGGCTTTATATCATCATGTTGGTTACTTACTGTTATTAAAGCTATTTAGTAACAGTAAACCGATTGAGATGACTGAAAATACTCAACCCAGTACTCACTTTGGTATTTTAATGTGTGCTTATAACGAACAAGAACACATAGCAGAGAAGCTTTATAACTTAGGCTCAATGTTATATAGCACTGAGCTATACACCATTCATGTTTATCTTGATGGCTGCACCGATAAAACTTATGACGAAGCGATGCTAGCGCAGTCGCATCTTGCAAAGCAAAATGTAGTTTGTCATTTGCATTTTAGTAAAGTGAATAAAGGCAAATCATTTGGCATCAATGAACTGATAAAGCTGAGTAAGCCAAATTATGATGTTTTACTCTTTACCGATGTTAGTGCGCTACTGAGTATTGATGTGCTCAATAAAATTGATGCCGATTTTAAAGATCCTAATATTAATGTTATCACCGGCGTATATATTTTAGATGATTTAGCCACTGCTGAGCAGCAACAGTACTGGCAATATCAAAACAAAGTAAAGAGTATGGAGTCGTCTTTAGGGGCTGTTATTGGCGTGCCAGGTGCTATGTTTGCTATACGCTCAGCTCATGCGGCTTTATTAGATGAAAACACCATAAATGACGATTTTATTATCTCTATGAAAGCGTTAAACCAAGGTGGGAAAGCCGTTGTAAACAGTGAAATAAATATCGTTGAGCGTGAATGTGATGAACAAAGTCATGATTATGCCAGAAGAGTAAGATTAGGTGCGGGTAACTGGCAGCAAATAAAAATGTTGTTTGAATTATTAAATCCGAAATTAGGCTGGGTAAGTTTTAACTATTTTTCACATAAAGTATTGCGTGGGGTCATGCCAATTATTCTGCTGCTGATTTACGCGTTACTTTTTTCACTTGCACTATCTTCAAGCTTGTTAATACCTAAAGTGGTATGTGTTGCGATAGTCTGTACTCATGGCTTAGGAGTAGCAAAAAAAGCTTTTAATATCAGGGCTAAGTTACCAATTGTAGATAGTGTAAATTATATTATCAGCGCTTATTTTATGGCTCTGTGGGGGATTGTTAAGTTTGAGCGTGGTGATTATAACCAGCATTGGCAGCGCGTTCATCAAACCCAAGAATCAAACAAAATATTCATCAAAACCATTAAGCGCACTATTGATGTAGTTGGCTCTGCGGTTGGATTAATATTACTTTCACCAGTTATGTTAGCTGTTGCATTAGTGATTAAACTGACTTCAAAGGGCCCTGTGTTATTTAAACAGCTGAGAGTGGGACAAAGTGATGATGATTTTGTCGCTTTATTCAATGTTTTAAAATTTCGCTCTATGGTTGTTGATGCAGAAGCAAAAAATGGCGCGGTGTGGGCAAGTAAAGATGATCCTCGTATAACTGCAGTTGGACGATTTATTCGCAAAACACGCTTGGACGAATTACCACAACTTTGGAATGTATTGATCGGTGAAATGTCTCTTATTGGCCCACGGCCTGAGCGACCAGTGTTTTATTCAAAGCTTGAGAAAGACATCCCGTACTTTTGTCAGCGTACTTATGGGATCAAGCCCGGTATATCGGGACTCGCGCAGGTAATGAATGGTTACGATGAGAGCATTGACGATGCGCGCAACAAAATAGGCTGGGATTACGCCTATATGCTAAGTACTTCATCTGCACGCAGTTGGTGTTATATGGAGTTTACTATTTTCTTTAAAACGTTGGCTGTTATATTCACTGGTAAAGGTCAGTAACGTTGTTTCGCATAATGCAATTGTGCACTCAAAAAGCAATTGCATTATGCATCCCTCCTCTAAAAAATAGTATCAAATAATTTAAAACCCTTAAATATCAGTTTGTTAATTCTGGCATTCTTCTTGTAATAGTCTATTTGTATTTATATTTTAATAGGTGATTCAGATGAAAAATTTAGCCAATAAAGTAGAACAAACAGTTGTCGTACTTCCTAATGATTTCTCCGGCTTTGCTGTCGATGAGTTAAAAGATCAGTTTGAACAGCTAGTCGAGCAAGGCACACACTTCGTGATTCTCGATTTTACTAAGACCGAATTTATCGACTCTTCAGGAATAGGTGCTATTGTTTTTCTATACAAAAGAATTGAAAAACAAAGTAATAAGCTATCTTTACTTAATGTAACGGGGCAGCCGTTTAAGCTAATGAACTTATTAAGAGTCGATAAAACCATTCCATTTATTGACTCAATATAAAAGGTATCAGGGAGAGTACAATGAAGGCACGCATAGTAATTGTTATTATAATGTTTTTAGGCGGCTGTGCTTCTTGGCCTGATGACGGCCAAGGTGGCTTAGCTGAAAAGTATCAAAACTATCCATTAGCCGATGAGCAGTACGATGAAAACTTCACTCAGCCCGAGGACGTTGTTAAGAGTGAATTTGAACACCTTGTACTTAAACTTGAGTTATTAAAATCGCAAGATATTAAAGCTTGTATGCCTGCGCAACTATTAAAAGCACAAATTTATGAAAATCGTATTCGTAGATTAATCGCTGGGCAAATGTGGGAAGATGCTGAGCATGATTTACTGATTCATTATCATGGGCTTAATCAGTTAACGAATCACTTTGATACGGTTAGAAAAGTTACGGATTGTGCCTCTACGACTAATGAGCAACCTGCGTCATTTAGTATCAAAAAACAAATTGCACAGCTATTGAATAGCGATAATCAATTTGCATTTAATGCGTTTGAAATAACCCCTAAATATGCCGTACGAGTTGCTCAAGCTGCAGATTTAGCGAAGCAACTAGGCAGTATTAATATTTTACTTGTGGGTCACACTGACGCGGTTGGAGATTCAGGGAGTAATTATGAGTTGGCACTTAAGCGTGCCGATACGGTGAAGCATTGGCTTGGCGTTTATGGCGTGCCACAGCAAAATATTACAACCCTAACGCAAGGAAGTTTGCAGTCTTACAGTGATGCCGCAGAAACTGAGAGTACACGTCATTCAGACCGAAGAGTTGAAGCAATAATTCTAGACGCAAACACGCAAGGCTTAGAAAGCAATAAAGCTAAAGCGCTGATGAACTGGACTAAAATAATACAAAGCAAAAAGGAGTAAAATAATGAAATATTTTTTCACAATATTTGTTTTGTTTTTTTTAGCGACCAACAGCTTTGCGGCAAATGAAGCGGATAACTCAATTGTGCAAGCGGGTAATAAACTCTTTTTATATGTGCCTGGCGAGGTTGAATTTGATGGCACGTTTGAAGTAGATAAAAAAGGCCAGATCAACATACCTGAAGTAGGGCAATTTAATGTTGCCAATAAAACAGTGGCGCAAATCGAACTTGAGTTAAAACCGGTTTTGGCTGAGTTGTTTGTTGCGATAGATGACTTTTATGTGGAGATCCGCAGCCGAGATATATTTATTAATGTGATGGGTTATGTCATTACGCCTTCCCAAGTCAGTATTCCTGATGATGGTAATATTCAAATGGTAATAGCTAAAGCGAATGGTTTAAAGCCTGGCGCTCAGCTCGATCGTTTGCAAATAAGACGAGGCGATGAGGTGATTGAGTTTAATTACAAAGCCTATTTAGATACAGGTAATATTAGCTTACTTCCAACCCTTAAAAGTGAAGATACGGTGTTTGTACCGGTATCTCCTTTACTTGGTAATGTACAAATAGACTTTGATGCACAAACACTTAGCGCAACGGGAGATGCCAGTGACAATAGCGCTATTACAATTTTGGGCGAAGTACATAATCCTGGTAGCTTTTCGTTTAAAGAAAATATGACCATCTTAGATGCATTAATGCGTGCCGAGGGAGTAACACGCTATGCTGATGTGACTAAAATTAGAGTCATTGTCGATAAGTCCCCAGTGATATTTGATTTAAAAGCATATTTAGATAAACCCACTGATAAGAATATGCCGCTTCTCAAAGCTGGTTCAACCATATATGTGCCAATAATGGTCGATGATGTAAACACCACTTCTCGGACTGTTTATATCATGGGGGAAGTGCAAAAGCCTGGAGCTTACGAGGCTGCAGATAGTACCAATTTTCTAGATATTTTAGCTAATGCAGGGGGGCCAACACGCTTTGCAGAAACGCGACAGATAAAAATATTAACCCCGCAAGGTGAAAGTATTTTATTTGATTTACAAGGTTACAGTGAAGGTAGCATTACGACAAAAGTACCTGATTTAAATCCTGGTGATGTTATTTTCGTGCCCGAAAAAACAGATGTAAACGAAAAAAGCTGGTTAAAAATTCCGACTAAACGTGCGATTAAAATTATTGGTGCCATTCAATCTCCCGGACGTTATGAATGGAGTGGTGAAATGGATTTTACCGATTTATTAGCTCATGCGGGCGGGCCAACCAAAGGGGCCAATATTAATGATATTAAAATATTACGTAATGGTGATGTCACTCAGCGTTTCGACCTCGAAAAGTACACTATTACTGATGGAAAAACAGCGCTACCAAATTTGATCGCAGGCGATACAGTGATTGTAGAGGAGTTGCCAGTTGACCCTGGCGATAATAAATCACAATGGATACGCCAAGCGTCGAGTAAGTCTATTTATATTATGGGTCAAGTGGGCTCTCCTGGGCGCTACGCGTTTAATGATAATATGCATTTTATTGATATTTTAGCCGCTGCAGATGGCCCTAATGGCAATGCTGATATTCGCAACATAAGAGTAACGCACCGTAATGGTAATAGTGCCAAGGTTAGCAAGCTTGATTTAGCTCTGTATTTTGAAACCGGAGATGAAACTCTCTTTCCACATGTGTTGCCCGGAGACACTATTTTTATTCCTGAAAAAGATAAAGACTGGTTACGTACACCTAAAGAGAGAGTGGTTCGTATTATGGGGGCAGTGCAAAAGCCGGGTCGCTATAACTTTGATGACACTATGTCTATTTTAGATGTATTAGCTGAAGCGGGTGGGCCATCAAGTTCCGCACTCATTGATAAAATTGTTGTGGTTAATCATTCTTGTTGTAAAGAGCAGTCTCGAGTATTCAATCTTGAAGCATTTATAAAATCACCAAACTCGGCAAATATTCCGGTATTAAGGGCTGGCGATACTTTATATGTACCAGATAAGGGGCAAGATCTATTAAGTCAATTTAAAGATAATTTCTTAGATTTTATAACAATAATTGCTTTAGTGGTGAGTTTATGAAGTTAATTCCAGAGCAGTATCATGAGCTAGAAACGATTTGTAATACCCTCGTTGATAGTGATGCACGATGCGTTACATTTATTTCGCTGTATGGTGGCGAAGGTTCATCAACGGCGTGTAGCAGTGTTGCCCAGCGATTAGTTAGTCAACATAAGTCAGTATTGGTGATTGATCTTAACCCCATTAGTTCGTTTCGCTTAGATAAGCAGTTATCTAGCTTAACTAAGCTATGGCGATTTGATGATATTTCTTGCCAGTTAAGTGTATTACCTTATCAGGGGATAGATATTTTGAGCATACATAATTTAGAGTCCATTGATTCGGCTAAAAATAAACATGTACTCAATGAGGCTGTGATCCGTTTAAAACAAGAATATGATTATGTGTTACTTGATATGTCTCCTGCGTTAAAGCTCAATCGCAATAATATTCCGCTACACTCTTTAAGTTTATGTAGCGAACTGACTTTAGTAACAGTTGGTTTAGGTGTTAATGATGAAGAGTCTTTGTGTAACGGCGTTGCAGAGCTTAAACAAGCTGGCCATAGCAATATTAAATTATTAGTGAGCCAATATAGTTTTGCACCTTTGGGTGAACGAATGCTATTACTTTTACAAAGATATAGACCTCAATGGCCAAGAGTATGTACGTTTTTAACAAACAAAATCAACAGGCAAAAGTGGCTGTTTAAGCATTATTGAGGTCTTTATGGATATATTATTTGAACGACGCTTTGAATTGTTATGGCCAACGTTAACCGAGATACGCCAAGTGTTAAAACATGTGTTGGGTGCATTATCAGTAAAACGGGATGAAGCGGATGCTGCCGGTTTAGTTGCAACGGAGTACCTCACTAATTTGATTAGGCATAATCAGGGGGATGAGCACGTTATTATGTTGCGCATCAGCCAAACGAATACTGACACATATCATTTAACGTTTGTAGATGAATTGAAGCCTTATAATTTATTCAAAAAAAATGACTCATCTTGGACAATCGAATCGCATGAATTAGTTGAAGGTGGAATGGGGGTTGAGTTAATTCGTCATTACTTTGCAGATGCAACGTATGAAACAATAGCCTCTAAAAATTATTTTTCCTTTCCTTTGATTAACATAGATAAAAGGCCAAGTATTATTTATGTTGATGATGATGTTGTCCAGCTTGCATTAATGAGCGCCTATCTTCAAGACAAGTTTCAAGTGATCACCTGCGAAAATATTGAGGCGGGTTGGCAGGCTATTTTAACCTCTGATGCCAGTATTTTATTACTTGATCACCAACTAAAAAAAGGCACTTGTGAGCCATTATTAGAAAAACTAAATAAATCTAATCTCAAATCACAATTATCGGTAGTGATGTTAACCGGTGATGACAGCGAAGAAGTGATCAGTAAAATTAATCGCTTAGGAGTCGATGATTACTTAATTAAACCAGTGAAAAAAAATAAGCTTTTGCAAAGTATTGAAAGGGTAACGCACCGGTTCGCTTACTTATCGTATCAGAGCACATTTGGCTTAACACCATCAAAAGTGTTATTAGCTAATAATAAAACAGCGCATATTTTTGGTTCAATTGCGGTCGGTAACGGTGGTGACTTTTTTATGCCGATTAATGATGAAGGGACTGCTTTTATCCTCGGTGATATGATGGGGCACGGCTTGCAAGCACTTAAAGAAAGCTTTGCGATTAAAGGCTTTATCAGTGGCTTTTTAGCAACTGGATTGGCATATCAAGACATGCTGGTGGCGCTTAATAATGCGCTTTATAAGCAGCAACTATGCAAATCGAGTTTAGTTACACTGGTAATTTGTTTTTTAGAAAATAATAAATTGTATTGGCTTAATGCCGGACATCCACCGCCAGTTATTATTGATAAAGATGGAAAAATATCTCAATTAAAGGGAACCGGTCCATTGTTAGGCCTTTCTAATGATCATCAATACACCCTTTATGAAGCTGAATTAGAAAATATTGAACATATTTTACTTTATACGGATGGTTGGACCGATAATCGCTTTACTGACAAAGATGAAATGGCTGAGTTAAAAACAATAATCCCAACACAGAGCAACTCTGCTGAGGACTTTGCCCACTCATTATGGAAAAACTCGCAAGTGACACTCTCCAAAGAAATTGATGATGCATCACTAATAATAATTAATTGAATTTGATTTAATGAGGTAACTATAGTTAACTTAACATTCATAAGTTAATATTTTTTATCTAAATAATTCTTAGCGGGCTGCTAAAAGGAAAGGGATTATGCCACCAACAATACTCATTGTAGAAGACACCCAGTCGCTCGCTATGTTGTATCAATCTTATCTAGTTCCTACAGGTGTTAATACTCTGGTGGCAAATGATGGTGCAAGTGCTTTAGCGATTATTGATAAAATAAAGCCTGATCTAATCGTATTAGATGTCATGTTACCAGACATGAATGGTTTAGATATTTTAGCCAAGTTAGCTCCTGATAATTCTCCTCAGGTTGTTGTTTTAACTGGTCATGCGACAAAAGAAATGGCCATTCAAGCGATCAAGCTCGGTGCCAGTGACTTTTTAGAAAAGCCCGTTGAGGCAGAGCGCTTTCGTATTACAATAAACAATGCGCTAAAAATAAAAGACCTAAAACAAACCGTCACGAAATATAAAAATACCTACGAAAATGGTCGATATTTTGATTTGATTGGTAGTTCAAAGCAGATGCAATCTGTCTATCAAATAATTAGCTCGGCATCGGTAAGTAAAGCTACGGTGTTCATTACCGGTGAAAGTGGCACAGGAAAAGAGCTCTGTGCACGAGCGGTACATCAAGCATCGAATCGCGCTGATAAGCCTTTTGTTGCGTTAAATTGTGCTGCGATCCCTAAAGATTTAATTGAAAGTGAAATTTTTGGTCACTTAAAGGGCGCATTTACAGGAGCTATTGCGAATCGTCTCGGGGCTGCGGGTCAAGCTGATGGCGGTACCTTATTTTTAGATGAGCTATGCGAAATGGACGTCAACTTACAAAGTAAGCTGTTGCGTTTTATTCAAACCGGCACTTATCAGCAAGTAGGCAGTGAAAAAGTTGTTAAAGTTGATGTACGATTTGTGTGTGCAACCAACAGAGATCCACTTGTTGAGGTCGAAGCCGGACGGTTTCGAGAAGACTTATATTATAGATTGCATGTGATCCCTATTGAGTTGCCACCATTAAGGGAACGCAGTACAGACATTATTGAGATAGCAGAAGCTTTGTTTATCAAAATAGCTCGCGAAGAGCAACATCCGTACAAAGGCATTACAGAGGATGTAAAGCGCTTACTGGCTCAATATGATTGGCCTGGTAACGTGAGACAGTTAGAAAATGTGATCCGCAATATTTTAGTGCTCAATGCCCAAGAGTGGATTGATGTAAATATGTTGCCCAGCTTGCCACAAAGCTCTCAGAAAGAAATACCAAATTACAAGCCAAACGAAAGCTTTACTCATACTAAAATACAAGAATTTGAAGAGTTACCGCAAATTGAAAGTGATATAAAAGCACTTTGGTTAGCAGAAAAAGACTATATAGAACGTGTTATAAAAATATGTTCAACAAATATTCCCAAAGCAGCAGCATTACTTGAAGTTAGCCCTTCTACCCTTTATAGAAAAATTAAAAGCTGGGAAGAAAACTTATAAGCGTAAGCGTGATTTTGCGGTGTACGCATTTTGTAATAACAAAAATTGGTTTTTACCAGAAAACCTTTCTTTAAGCATGACGTAAGCGGCTTGTGCCATAGCGCTTTTTTGATCAGGAGACTGTATTAAAAGTGCGTTAATACAATTTTGACACTCTTGTGCATCACCTGTTTTCATTAATAAGCCATTCGTATTATTTTTTATGATACTTGGGATGGCGCCAACAGGACTGCTAATTACGATTTTATGGTGCGCCATGCTCTCAAGTAATGTCATGGGTAAACCTTCCTCTCTTGAGCAGATAAGCAACACATCGATTTGATGCCAAATATCGTCGCGATTGGTTAAACCATGATAGTGTAAGTTTTCCAGTTGCGGGATGGTATTGCGCATCGGACCGTCGCCAAAAAGGTGAAACATCACATTGTTACTGTTTTGCATACTTTCGGCTAAGGTATAAAAAATATCAGGAGCTTTTTCATACGATAACCGGCCAACAAATCCAATTCTAAGAGGGGATGAGGAAAAGTTAACCGTAGGTGGTTCTTTGATATCAATAAAGTTTTCTAGTAATGTGGCATTCTTAATTGTTTTGCTGATTTGCTCTGAGACTGCAAAGTTGGTTGATAAACATGAAAGCCACAGGTCTAGTTTGTTATATAGCCACATTTTACCTGTCCCAGCATCACCTGCGTGGTAAGTGCTTATACAATGTTTATGAGTAAGTTTACAGGCTAAACGGCCTAAAATACCCGCTTTATAACCATGGGTATGAATAACTGTATTGTCATCGTAGCGGCGCAATTGCTTAATTAAACTCGAAGGTGTGCCTTGCAGAAAATCATAGCGTATGCTTTGCTTATCAAGTAACGTATAAAAATCATTATTGCCATGATTTTTATAAAATAAAACAGAGCAAGAAACGTTATTTTTACTGAGTAGTTTGTGTAGTTCCACGATGTGGGTTTCAATACCACCGATCATGGAAGAGTCAACAAACAAAATAATCTGGCAATTCATAACGAACCTCAAAAGAAAAATATGATAGATATATCTGTAATAGAACAGCTAAAATATGATGTTGGCGACAGCATGGCTATTGAGTTACTCAAAGTGTTTGTTGACGAGTCTAAAAAATTAGTAGAACAAATGCTTAACTCAACCAACACTAATGATATAGAGCTTCATGCACATAGCTTAAAAAGCAGTAGCTATAGCTTTGGTGCAATACATCTAGCACAAACATGTCAGCTGATTGAGCAAAAAGTTAAGACCAATGGCTTAAACCCAGAGGTTAGGACTTTGTTAAAATTAGCTGACTCGCAAAGTAAAAAAACTTTTCAACAAATTAATCAATTAGTTAATAACGCTTAAGCGTGTTTTTCTGCATTAAAAGAGCTTTTTAATAATTCTGAAAATACATTATTTAACTCATCGATATTATGTAAATGTTTACCCGTTTTATTGCATTTATTCCCGTGTTGCAAAATTTCCATAATCGCTGGAGGAGAAATACTTAAATCGTATATTTTAGCGCCGAGCTTTTTTTGTAACCAATCAATACCTGCACTATGAGTGTATTGCATTACACTGTTCTCTTGCGCTGTATTTTCAATAAATACACGACACGCAGAGGTTTTTTGAATAGCGAGTGCAATATCGTCGATTAAAAAAGCGGGCATAATACTGGTTATGATACTGCCAGGGCCAATAATCACTAAGTCAGCATTTAAAATAGCTTCAACAGCGCCTGGTGATGCAGGTACTTTTTTAGATAAATATACTTTCTCAGGTAGTAAATTTAAGGCATCTATCGCACACTCACCAAACACTTTTTCACCGTTATCAAGCTCAGCGACTAAGTCTGTTGGTATATCAGACATGGGTAAAACGGTTTCACAATTACCAAGTAGTTTATTAAAGCATGCAATAGCCTGAGTAGGAGAGGCCATAACTTGAGTCAAACCTAAAAGAGTTAAATTACCTAAGCTGTGACCTTCAATATCGCCGCTCGTAAATCTGTGTTCATACACAGAATGAGCAATTGAACCTTCACCCGCTAGTTGAACACAGCAACGGCGAATATCACCAAGGGCGATGCAATTTTGTGCTTCTCTAATCCTACCCGTCCTGCCGCCATTATCGGTGGTTGCAACGATTGCTGTTAAGTTATTACACAAAGGTTTTATTGCGCTTAAAACTTGTGCCAATCCGTGCCCACCGCCTATGCAAACTATTTTCATCGTTTTGCCTTGGTGTTTGTTATTTACATTAATTAAGCAGAAATCATTCCACTCTAGCAAAAAAAATAACTCAATGATTTATATTGAATTTTGTTCTATATTAAATAGTCATGTCATCGGCTTAAGTTTTTTTTGCAAAACGCGATGCATTTTAAGTGGGGAAACCGGTATGCAAAATAGTGATTTAATTACTGTTAGTGAATTACAAAGTCAGTTAGAGTCATTATCTCAATGTAATGATGAAATTGATATTTTAGCGACTATCTCCGCTTTTTTGCAGCCGTTGCTTCATTATCAAGATTGTATAATCCTACAAAAAATTGATAAGCATTATCAAACTATAGGCACTAGCAATATTGATTTTTATGATCAGAAATGGCCGCATTGCAGATTGTTTTTACAGGTATTAAAAAATAGCTATGCATTTTGTAACAATCCGTCAGAAGATCTCGAATTTAATTTTTTAGAGGGCAATGCCAAAACTGCACTTAAAGCGTCTTTATTGATAAGTGTTAGCACCTCCAATGAGCAAGGCATATTTATTTTTACTAATGTAGACATAAATGAGGTCAGTGACGTTGTAGGTTCAGATCTTATAAAGCTGTTTTTTCAACAGGCGTTCTATGCTTTTTTGAACTTAATGAAGTTACACGCTCAAACTCACCAATCTATTTTACTGCTTGATAAATTTTCTCAACTCTCTAGTTTATTTAAAGAGCTTGCTAGTGAGTGGTTTTGGCGCACAGATCTTAATATGACGTTTATTAGCGTTAATAATATTGAAAGCGAAAATAACACTTACGCTCAACTTTTTATTAATAAAAAAATTGATAATTTACTCACTATTAATGAGCGAAAAAACACACTGAAATGGCAGCAATTCTCAGCTTTACTTGCAGAGTATGACGATTTTAGTGGTTTTGAATTTGAAGTTTATGCAGTTAAGCCCCTTTGGGTATCTCTTAATGGCAAATCGCAGTTTGACGATCAGGGAAATTTTATTGGTTATTTAGGGATTGCCAAAGATATTACTTTTTCAAAAGAGCGAGAGGCCGCACTTGAAAGTGAAAAATTAAAAGCTGAAGAGGCCAGTCAAACCAAGTCAAAGTTTTTAACGATCATGTCACACGAGATCCGTACTCCAATGAATGCGATTATGGGGATGATAGAGTTATTACTGGATACTGAGCTCACTAAAGAACAACGACAGTGGCTGGACTATGCTAATTCAAGTGCTGATATTCTATATGGCTTAATCACTGATGTGCTTGATTTTTCAAAAATCGAATCAGGAACAATTTTATTGGTTAACAAACCTCTTAATGTAAAATTATTAATAGAAAATATAGTAGGGCAGTTACACATAATAGAAGACAGTGACGATATTATCTTCTCAGTATCAATAAGTGACGACATACCTACCTTTATAATGGGAGATGAGTTTAGATTAGGGCAAATACTCTTTAATATTATTGGAAATGCATTCAAATTTACGCGCTCTGGACGTATTTTACTATGCGTAAGTATTGTTGATGGAAAGCTTAACTTTACTGTCCAAGACTCTGGTGTTGGTATCGCAAAAAAAGATTTGGTTTTTATATTTCAGCCTTTCAGGCAAGTTAACGATGGCATTAACAGAAAGAATGAAGGAGTTGGTCTTGGGTTAAGTATTTCAAAAAACCTAATTGAGTTAATGGGGGGCTCAATTACTGTTGATACGCAACTTGGGCTTGGCAGTACTTTTACTATTTTAATTCCATTTGCAGAAGCACCTATTAGTGAAATGAAGCCTGAACTATCTGCAGAGCATCCTGTTTTATCGATCCTCGTTGCTGAAGACAACAAAACCAATCAGGTATTAATTAAAGCGTTCTTACAAAAATTAAATCATAAAGTGACAATAGCTAATGATGGCGCCGAAGCGATTGAATTTATGAAGCTCAAAAAGTTTGATTTAATTTTAATGGATATTATGATGCCAACGATGGATGGGTTAACTGCTACACAATACATACGTAATGAATTATTAAGCGATATTCCTATTTACGCACTCACCGCCAATGCCGCAACCGACGATAAAGCATCGTGCTTTAAAGTCGGCATAAATAAAGTACTGACCAAACCAATTAAGTTTGAGACTCTAAAAGCATCTTTAAACTTGCTGTAGTGCGCATAAATAACAACAGATTAAAAAAGGCCGTAATGAGTTTAAATTACGGCCTTTTTTAATTTTGTTATTCTATATTCTGGATCTGCTCACGCATTTGCTCTATCAATACTTTAAGCTCAACCGCAGCATTGGTGATGTCGCTATTGATTGATTTAGAGGCGAGGGTGTTGGCTTCGCGGTTAAACTCTTGCATCATAAAATCTAAACGACGACCACAAGCGCCACCTTTTTTAAGGATTTTTTTAGTTTCTTTGACATGAGATTTTAAACGGTCTAGTTCTTCAGCTACGTCTTGTTTTTGTGCAAGGTAGATGAGCTCTTGCTCAAGGCGAGCTTCGTCAATATTTGCAGTTAAATCTTCTAATTTTTGTGCTAATTTTTCACGCTGCCATTTGGCAATTTCTGGCATGTGAGTTTCAACTATCGCTACTTGCTCTAAAATAGCATCAAGACGAGTGGCTATCATTTCTTCAAGATTAGCGCCTTCATCGCCACGTGCAGATTTAAAATCTTCAATCACTTGATCAAAACCAGCAATGAGTGCGGTGTTAACGCTATCCATATCTAGTTCTTCAGCTTCCATAACACCAGGCCAACGTAAGATGTCGACAGGATTAATATCGCCATTACTTTGTTGTTGCACCCATTTGGCGCTATTGATCAGTTGTGCAGCCAACGCCTCATTAATTGAAAGCTCACCAACATGGGCTGGGTTTGCCACAAACTTTAAGAACACTTCAACCTTGCCGCGTTGTAAATGTTTACGTAGGCGCTCACGGATCACCGGCTCCATGCCACGAAATTGCTCAGGTGCGCGAATAAAGGTTTCAAGGTAGCGTTGGTTAACTGAACGAACTTCCCACGTGCCAGTGCCCCAATCGCCTTTTATTTCGCGACGCGCGTAAGCAGTCATACTGTGGATCATGGATGGTTTCCTAGTTTTATTAAACAATATTAAAAGTGATTATACCGTAACACTGGTTAAGCTCTAGCGGAAATTTTTGTTGCTGCGAATTTTACAATTTGCTTTTGTTTAAATCAGCATGGCATCTACAGCTATATATACATATAATGTGGGAAATTCTGAATTAAGGGGATCGTGAATGCGTCCAAGCGAAAGAACACCTAACCAAATTAGACCGGTTACATTTACACGTAATTACACTTTGCATGCTGAAGGCTCTGTGTTGGTTGAGTTTGGTAACACAAAAGTACTTTGTACAGCCACTGTTGAATCAGGTGTACCGCGTTTTATGAAAGGCCAAGGTAAAGGCTGGATCACAGCTGAGTACGGTATGTTACCGCGCTCTACCCATACCCGAAATGGCCGTGAAGCGGCGCGTGGCAAGCAAAGCGGTCGTACTATGGAAATTCAACGTTTAATTGCACGCGCACTTCGTGCCGCAGTTGATTTAAAAGCGTTAGGCGAAAATACCATTACTATTGATTGTGATGTTATTCAAGCTGATGGCGGAACTCGTACTGCATCAATCAGTGGTGCTTGTGTTGCTCTAGTAGATGCGTTAACACACATGCGTAGCAAGGGTATGATCAATTCAAATCCTCTTAAATTTATGATTGCAGCTATTTCGGTAGGTATTTATAAAGGCCAAGCTATTAGTGATTTAGAATATTTAGAAGATTCTGACGCTGAAACAGATATGAACGTAATTTTGACCGAAACAGGTAAAATTATTGAAGTGCAGGGTACAGCCGAGGGCGAACCTTTCTCGTTTGATGAGCTTGATGAATTACTCACTCTTGCGAAGCATTCAATCCGCGAAATCATTGACGTTCAGAAGCAAGCATTAGCTTAATAAGTAATAGGTTTATAGTAATGAAAGATTATCAAATAGAGTTTATTGAATTCGCCTTAGAAAAACAGGTGTTAAAGTTTGGTGAGTTTACTTTAAAGTCTGGCCGTACTAGCCCTTACTTTTTTAATGCGGGGTTGTTTAATACAGGTCGTGACCTTGCACGTCTTGGTCGTTTTTATGCTGCCGCCCTTGAAGATGCAGGCATTGAATATGATGTTTTATTCGGTCCTGCTTATAAAGGTATTCCAATTGCAACAACTACCGCAGTAGCACTTGCAGATCATCACAATAAAGATGTGCCTTATTGCTTTAACCGTAAAGAGAAGAAAGCACACGGTGAAGGCGGCACATTAGTAGGCTCTGAGCTAAAAGGCAAAATCATGTTAGTAGATGACGTGATCACTGCTGGCACAGCTATTCGTGAGTCTATGGAAATCATTGCAGAAAATGGTGCGGATCTAAGTGGTGTCTTGATAGCTCTTGATCGTCAAGAAAAAGGCAAAGCCGAACTGTCTGCAATTCAAGAAGTAGAACGTGACTTTAATACTAAAGTAGTTTCAATAGTAAAACTTGCAGATTTAATTAGCTACCTTGAAACTAAAGGTACTATGAACGAGCATCTTGCATCAGTAAAAGCTTATCGTGAGCAATATGGTATAGCTTAACCTAAGTATACTTAAAGCTATTCAACAAAAGCCCGATGATTTTCATCGGGCTTTTGCGTTTTATAACCGTATAAAGTTATTTTGAAGTTAAAAAAGTATTTCTTTTGTAGGGTTTGGCTTGAATTTTGAACGAACAGCACTTTATTTCAAGTTTTATTTAAAAAACGCTTGCGTAAAATTCGCCGCGCCCTATAATGCGACCCCACTGAGACGGCAGACAGCAACGCTTAGCGAGGCAAGAGTTAATCAGTTAGTCGAGTAAAACTTGAGTTTAGATTATTAAGAAAGTTTAAAATTAAGTGTTGACAAAAAAATAGGAAAGCGTAATATGCGCAGCCCTAGCGAGATAAAGTTTAACTTTAACCGCAACGTTCTTTAACAATATAAAGCAATCATCTGTGTGG